>VGRB01000095.1 GCA_016875475.1 Deltaproteobacteria bacterium | reverse complement strand
AAAATGCCGAGGTACTCGACCGCCTCGGACCGCAGCATCGCGCCGAGCGTGCCCTTCGACCTCTTCGAATCGACGCGGTCGATGAGCTGCTTGAACATGCGGATGGCGGTCGGGTAGTCGTTCCCCTGGAAGAACGCCCACGCCATCTTGTACAGGGCCATGTCGTAGTAGCGGCTGTCCTCGTCGGCGAGCGCGTGCGTGTAGGCCTCGACCGCCTCGCGGTAATGGCCGCCCTCGAACAGGCTCTCGCCGATCAGCAGCCACGCCTCCGCGACCCACCGGCTCTTCGGGTGGTGCTCGATCAGCGACCGGAACGCCGAGGTCGCGCGCGTCCGGAAGACCTGCGCTTCCTCCTTCTGCTCGCGCTCCGCGTACGAGTCGCCCATGGCGTTCAGGCAGTACCCCACCGCGTAGTACGCGGCGTCCGCGTTCTGGAAGTCCGGGAACCGCTCCAGCAGCGACTGGTAGGTCGAGATGCTCTTCGAGTAGTCCTTCCCCGGCTCTTTCGGCTCGTCCGCGACCTTGCCGCGCTCCCACAGCGCCCGCTGCTCCGCGTACTCGGGCACGGCGCGGTGGTAGTCGTCCTGCGCGCGGTCATAGTACAGCTCCGCGAGCCGGAACATCACCTCGGGCGCATACCTGCGGTTCGTGGGGTGGCGCGCCAGGAACTGCTCGAACCGGTCGATCGCCTCGTTCCGCCGCTCGCGCAGGTCGTCCTCGAGCCTGCCCGCCTCGCGCTTGTAGGACGACTCGATCGAGTCGCGACGGCGCCCCACCTCGCGCAGGAACACGGACTCCATGTCCTTCGACATGGTCGTGGTCAGGTCCTGGTAGAGGCCGCCCGAGGACTCGAGCTGCTGGACGCCGGATTCGGTGAGGGCGCGACCCTCGGGATCACCGGCCGGGGAGGGGGCGGGGGCAGGGGCAGGAGCAGGGGCAGCAGCGGGTACGGGATCGGAGGCGGGTACGGGCTCGGGTACGGGGACGGGAGAGACTGCCGGCTCGGGCTGCTGCGCGGAGGCGACTCCGGACAGGGCCGCGAGCAGGGCGATCGCGAGGAGGGTCGCGGATCTCATTGCGCGCTGCCCTCCCCCGCGCCCGTCCCGGCATCGGCCTTGATCATCTGCTCCATGTCGTTGACGCGCTTCAGCTTCTCGCTCTTCTCGATCCCCATCGCGCGGAGCTTCTCGCTGACCTGCTGCTCGCGCTGCCACGCCATGTCCACGAGGCCCAGGTCGGCCTCCAGCAGGACGTCGGCGAGCCGGTCCTTCACCCCGCGGAAGATCACGGCGCCCTCGGTGCGCGCGAATGCCCGGGAGTCCAGCTCCGCCTTCTGCACCTCGGTCAACGAGGACTCGAGCCGCGCCCTCTCGCGACCGACCGCGGCCTCGTAGTCCGCGGCGCCGCGGTCCGCGACCTCCATCAGGTTCGCAGTGACCGGGTCGATGGCGGCCACGCCGGCCGCGGCCTTCGACATCAACGCCGCCGCGGACCGCGCGACCTCGGCCGCCGCGGGGTCCACCGCGCCCGCGGCCGCCTTGCACGCCTCGGCCTCGGCCTGCAGCGCGCGGACGGCCTCGCGCCGCGCCGCGTCCTCGGACCGGATCGCGTCCGCGATGGCCGCGTTCGTCACCCGGTCCCGCTCGAGGGCCGCGCGGATGCGCGTGGCCTCGTCCGCGAACGAGGCGAGCATCGCCTTGACCCCCTCGACCGACGCCCGGATCTCCACCTCGCGCTCGGCCGAGAGCGGCGTCCCCCCTTCGCGGAAGTTCTGCTCGCGGAGCCAGTCCTCGATCGCGATCACCTGCTGGCGCTCGACGCGCAGCAGCGACTCGACCAGGAAGAGCTGCTTCTCCAGCTCCCGGTAGTCCTCGCCGGCGACCTTCTCGCGATCCTTGTACTGCTGGAGCGTGCGCGGCGCGTTCCGGAGGCGCGCCATGGCCGCCTCCCGCGCGCGCACCGCCGCGTCGTAGCGGGTCCGGGCGTCCCCCTGGAGCCGCCCGGACAGCACCTGCGCCGCGTCGTCGCCCGACCCGGACCCGGCGTCGAGGAAACGGCCCTCGACCTCCTTCAGCTTCAGGAACTTGTCCTTCAACCCCGGGAACGCCTCGAGCTTGCCGCCCGACCGCAGCGCCCACAGCAGGCGCTCCACGATCTCGAAGGACTCGCGCACGTCGTCGCGCTCCTTCGAGATGTCCTGGAACATGCCGACGATCGCGGCCATGCCGGGGTCGGACTCGACCCACTTCGCGGTGCGCTCGCTGATCGGAACCTCGATCTTGAAGGTCCGGCTGTTCCGCTCGATCACCCACTCGAAGTACGCGTCGAGCGTCCGCGAGTCGGCCGCGACCTTCTCCAGCTCCGCGGTGACCGGGCCGAGCGTGGACGACACCTCCTGGTACGCCTCCACCGCCCCGTCGGAATCGTTGAGGCGGGACAGGATGCGACCGCGGAGGGCGTTCGCCTTCAGGGCCAGCTCCCCGGGGGGCGAGCTCATCAGCAGGATGTCGAGCGCGTGGGCGGCCTTCTCCAGCTCGTCCATCTTCAGGTAGATCCAGGCCGCGTCGAACAGCGACTCCAGGAACGACGGGCTCTTCGCATCGACCTCCTGGAGCGCCACGACCGCGTCGCTGAAGCGACCAAGCTCGTGGAGGATCCGGGCGCGCGCAACCTGCGCCGCGCCGCGCACGTCGCCTTCGGGGGTGGGTGCGGGGGCCGTGCGGATCGCGGTCTCGAAGAACGTCAGCGACGGCTCCAGCCGGCCTCCGGTCGCCTCGATCACGCCGATGAAGTACTGGGCGCGCGCGTACGGCGGCGTACCCGGGGCGACGCGTGCGAAGGCCTCCCGGGCCTCGCCCTTGCGGTCGCGGAAGTAGAGGTACTTGCCGTAGGAATAGGCCGCGTCGGGGGACGAGTAGAGGCCCGGCATCAGGGCCTCGTACCTCTCGCAGTCGGCGAAGTCGCGGGTCGCGACCGCCACCTCGAACAGCCGGGCGACCGCGAGCGCGAAGTCCTGGCCCGCGGCGGGGTTCGCGGCCTTCCGGAAGTACGCCCGGGCCGCGAGATGGTTGCGCTGCCGGAACAGGCTCTCGCCGAGCTTGAAGACCGCGCGCCAGTAGCCCGGCATGGCCGCGAAGGACGGGTTGTCCACGAGGTCGCGGTAGAGGGTCGAGGACTTCTCGTAGTCGCCGGTCTCGAAGAAGAGGTCCGCGTCCAGCAGGCGGCGCTCGATCGGGAAGAAGCGGGCCTGGGCGACCATGTTGGCGATGTCGGTGCGGTTGACGGCGAGCGCGTTCTCGAGGTTCCCGATCTCGGTCTGCCGGCGGAACAGCGCCTCGCGGGCGGACGACGGATCCCGGGGCGCCGAGGCGGCCCCGGCCGCGGACGGCACCGACGACGCCGCCGCGACCGCAACGCACAACCACGCGATTCCGCGCATTCCCCGCTCCCTTCCGGCTCGGTCCCCCACCGCGCTCACGGCGTCGCCGGCTGGGCGGGCGCGCCCGGGGACGGCTCGGCGGTCTGGACCTTGCGCTGCTGCATCTCGAAGCGCACGGAGGGGCGCTCCTCGAGGCGCGTGGTCATGCCGCCCTTCTCGTAGCCGACCGACTTGACCCGGGTTTCCTGGCCCTTTGCCGCGTAGAAGCTGAAGCTCGACTTGATCCGGAACACGTAGCCCGACAGGTAGGTGAACACCTTGCCGTTGCCGCGATAGACCAGCTCGACCGACAGCAGGTGGTTGCCCGGGCCGATCGTGCCGTTGTAGATGGCGATCTCCTTCTTCGAGTCCAGCAGGCCGTCGCGGTTGGACTGGTAGTAGATCTTCTCGTTGTCCAGGTAGTAGAGCGCCTCCTCGAGCGTGAGCGCCGCGGACGCGTCGTTGACGTGGACGATGACCGCTCGCGCCTCCGCGATCAGGTTGTGGAGGATCTGCTCGCGGAGCAGCAGGAGCTTCGTCTTCGAGTCGAAGACGCGGCTCTTCAGGTCGTCCACCCGCTCCTGCAGCGACTTCAGGCGGATGTCGTAGCCGGCCGACGCCGACGCGGGCGGAGTTCCGGGAGCGCCAGCGCCTTCCGCCGGCGCCGCCGCCGCCCCGGGGGCCGGGGCGGCGGGCGGTTCCTGGGCGCGCGCCGAGGCGGCCGCCACTACCACCGGGAGGGCCACGAGGAGCCATTTCTTCATCGTCCGGTCTCCGGTTGACGCGCCTGGGGGGGTTGGCGCACGAAACCGAACCACCCCTGCGCGGGCACGGGTGAGTCTAGGCGACCGGCAGGCCGGTGTCAAACCCCGGCGGGGCGGACCATCGGCCGCCCCGCCGCGGTCGCGTGGAGCGGACGCTTCGCCGCCGCTCACGCTCCCGACTCACCCGGCCCGAAGTGCTTCAATTCCATCAGCGCTCGCCGAGGAGGTGGCGAGCAATGACGAGGCGCTGGACCTCGTTCGTGCCCTCGCCGATCTCGCACAGCTTGGCGTCGCGGAGATACCGCTCGACCGGGAAGTCGCGCGTGTACCCGTAGCCTCCGTGGATCTGGATCGCGGCGAGCGAGGCCCGCACCGCGGCCGACCCGGAGTACAGCTTCGCCATGCAGGCTTCCTTCGAGAACGGCTGCTCCGTGTCGTGCAGCCACGCGGCCCGCTGGGTCAGGAGGCGGGCCGCGTCGGTCTCGACGGCCATGTCCGCCAGCATGAACTGGATCGCCTGGAACTGCGCGATTGCACGACCGAACTGCGCGCGCTCCTGGGCGTACTTGAGCGCCTCCTCCAGCGCGCCGCGCGCGAGCCCCACCGCGAGGCCGGCGATCGCGACGCGGCCGCGGGGGAGCACCTTCAGCGTGTCGATGAAGCCGTTGTTCACGTCGCCGATCCGGTTCTCGTCCGGGACGCGGACGTCCTCCAGGACCACCTCGGCCGTGTCCGTGGACTTCATGCCCATCTTCCTGATGTGCCTGCCCGCGGACAGGCCGGGCGTGCCGCGCTCGACCACGAACGCCGTGATCCCGCGCTGCTTCCGCGACGCGTCGGTGTTGGCCAGCACCAGGTAGGTGGCCGCGACCGACCCCTGCGTGATGAACATCTTCGTGCCGTTCAGGACCCAGTGGCCGCCGTCGCGGACCGCCCTGGTGCGAAGCCCGCTCGCGTCGGAGCCGGACCCCGGCTCGGTCAGGCACCACGCGCCGAGCTTCTGCCCGGTCGCGAGGTCCGGCAGCCATCGCCGCTTCTGCTCGTGGTTCCCCGCGATGTTGATGTGCCCCGAGCAGAGCGAGTTGTGCGACTCGACCGTCAGCGCCAGCGAACCGTCGCCGCGGGCCAGCTCCTCCAGGATCGCGGTCACGCTGACGTAGTCCAGGCCGAGGCCGCCGTACTCCTCCGGGACCACCATGCCGAGGAGGCCCATCCGGCCGACCTCCGCGACCGTCTCGGCCGGGAAGCGCTCCGTCTCGTCCCACTCGCCCGCCTTCGGGATCACCTCGCGGGCCACGAACTGCCGCACCGTGTCGCGCAGCGCGCGCTGGGAGTCGTTGAGGGAGAATTCCACGGACCACCTCCTCCGAAAACCGCGCCGGATCCTGCCCCGGGACTCAGGCCCGGTCAACCCTGGTCAACCCTGGGCGGCCGCCCGCCTCGCGCACAGGTCGCCGATCGCGGACGACAGCGACTCGAGCTGGGTGCCGGGCGGGAACACCGCGGCAACGCCCATCCCGGCGAGCGCTGCCCGGTCGTCGTCGGGCACGATCCCCCCGACCACGACCGCCACGTCGTCCGCGCCCTGCTCGCGCAGCAGGCGGATGATCTCGGGCACCAGGGTCATGTGCGCGCCGGACAGGATGGACACGCCGACCACGTCCGCGTCCTCCTGGACCGCGGCCGAGACGACCTGCGCCGGGGTCTGGTGGAGCCCCGAGTAGACGACCTCGAAGCCCGCGTCGCGGAGCGCCCGCGCGACGACCTTCGCGCCGCGGTCGTGGCCGTCGAGCCCGACCTTCGCGACCAGCACCCTGCCCCGCCTCGCCATGCGAGCCTCCTGTCCGGACCGAACGAACCGGCGAGCGTCAGCGGCATCCGTCCGCTGGACGCGAGCCCGGCCGGCCGGCTCCAGTCCGGCCGGGCGATCTTGTCAGCGACCGCTGCGGGGTGCAACCCCTCGCCTCCGTGCTACTATCGCATTCTGCGAAGCGCGCGGAGGGACCAGTGGGCGCCGAGTTCAACCAGTTCCTGTTCCTCAGCGAGCCGATCTCGGACCCGAGCTACCTCCGGCCGACGTTCCACGACCGCGAGGACGACATCGAGTGCGCGCGCGGTTGCCTCAAGCCCGGCCAGGTCGTTCCGAAGGTGTGAGCCGTGCACGGACCGACCCGCAGCGGCAAGTCGCATCTCGTGAAGTACGTGCTGGACCTGGTCGTGCGGGAGGAGCAGCGCTACCGCATCGTGGAGGTGAACGCGAACGGCCAGGGCTCTCGGCGCGACGTCCTGTCCAGGGTGTTCTTCGACCTCTGGCTCAAGCACATCGGTCCGTTCCCCGCCGATCGGATTCCCGAGGATCTGCGAGCCGCTTACGCCCTTGCGTGCGCCGACCTGGCCGACGTCGCCGCGGCCATCGAAGACGACGCGCAGGAGGTGACGTTCAGCCGCACGCGGGAGGTTGCCTCGTCGCTCGGCGGCGAGGTCAAGCTCGTCCCCCCGGTGCTTGCGACCGCTCGCCTGACGGGCAAGCTGGACGTCAAGGACGTCGCGAGCCAGGGTTGGAAGCGGGGAAGGGTGTCCGATGCCAGGCTTGTGGCAGAGGTTCGATATGAACTGGACCTGCTGGGCCAGATGGAACCGGGGGTCCGAACCGTCGTGTTTGTCGATGACATGGACCTGCTCGAGGAGGACGGCGAGGAAGAGGCAACGAACCTGCTCCGGTCGTTGAAGACCCTGGCCGATCTGCAGTCCGCAGTCGTGATCGCGACGGTGCGCGACAGGTATTTCGACGGCCGCGACAAGGACTTCCACGATTTTCTCAAGGTCGATCTCATGGGCACCGAGGACCTCCGTGCCATCTACCGCATCCACGTCAACGCCTTCAACGGCGGGAAGGACGTGTTCCTGCCTGAGGCGCTCGAATGGCTGGAACGCAGCTCGGCGGGCCGCGTGGGCGTGTTCCTGCACAAGTGCTTCGTTGTCCGCCGCGCCTACTGGACCCGACCGGCCCCCATCGACCTCGCAACGCTGAAGGCATTCGTCCGGAGGGAGATCGCGCGACTTCGGATCGACCCTGCCCACGCCGGCGTGGTCGCCGCGATGACGGACGCGGCCCGGCGGGGGAGCCTCGAAGTCGCGCTGACGGGCGATCTCGGACGGTCCGCGCTTCTTCGGCTGCACGTACTGACGCCGTTGACGACCCGGGCCGGGTTCTTCCGAATCGACCCGCTCTACGCGGAGGTGCTCCGGGAGGAGCAGGAGGAAGCGCGGTGATCGACCCCGGACTCCTCGTCGAGATCGCATACCACCTCCGGACCCTTGCCGAGCAGCGCCGCGGCGTAACTCGTGCCTTCGAGCGTCTGGAATCCGCCATAGCGACTTCCGACGAACGCGAAGCCGCCCGGAAACTCGCGCTGGAGCACCCGGGCGTTCGCACGCTCGGGTGGCTCCTGGCTGCAGACGAGACCGATCGTGCGACAGCCCTATCCCTCCTGGGCAAGGCCCAGCGGACGTTCGTCGGATCCCTGACTGACCGGATCGGCTCCCGGCCGGGCTTTGCCCGCGCTCTCGCGGCCGTACTGCCAGGGAGCTTCGCCCCGGCGAGCGCCGTAGCGTGGGAGCAGTACCGGACGTTCCTGCGCGAGCAGCCCGACCTCCCGATCTGGGGAGACCCCCAGGGCAGCGGCATCCGACGGATCTACGTCGCGCCGCCGTTCACGGAGGAGGCGCACACGGGCCGCCAGGAGCGCGGGAGGAATCTGGCGGTCCACGTGGACCCGATGCCGCTCGTCCTCGATTTCGTGGATGCGCCGGACGGCGCGGCGCAACCGGTGTTCGTCCTGGGGGGACCGGGTGTCGGCAAGACCTCCTTCGCCCAGATGTTGGCCGCCCGGCTCGCGGAACGCCACGACCTGTACCCGGTGCTGGTTCGGCTGAGGCTCGTCGAGCCCGAACGGCCCCTCCTGGCCGAGATCGCCCGCGTGCTCAAGGACCAGGGGCACGGCGAGGTCGGGACGTCGCTTGACCAGGTCCCGCGCCCGGTCCTCGTGCTGGATGGATTCGACGAGCTTGCCCAGGCCACGAAGTCGCGGCTCACGGCCTTCTTCTTCCAGGTGAAGGATCTGTTGCGGAACCCGGGTCTGCCGGGGACGAGGATCGTGCTTACCGGTCGGGACGCTCTCTTTGCGCCGGAGGACGCGGCCATCCCCGAAGGAGCGCGGCTTGTCACGCTGACCCCGTTCTCGGACGCGCAGGTTGCGGAGTGGTCGCGGAAGTGGCGGGAGGTCCGGGGCGGGGCGTTCGACGCCGCGCGGCTCCTGGCAAGAGGCGCCCAAGGAGTCCGCGAGCGCGATTCCGGCGCCACGAGCGGGCTAGGCGAGATTGCCCGGCAGCCGCTGATGCTCTACATGCTGGCCCGCATGTCCGAGGAGGGACTGGACCTCGCGGCCACGGGTGCTACTGATCGGGGCCAGACGCAGGTCTTCCGGCGCATCATCGACTGGTGCTGCAAACGACACGAGGATCTGAGGCCCGACGACACGTGGAAGGCGCATGACATGCGCCGCTTCCTCCGCCTCGCAGGCTACGTTGCGATGGTCCGGGGCCGCGAGGTCCTGCACATCGAGGATCTCGAAGCCGGGATCCGCCAGACCGGGATCGAGGACCCGGGCTCGGACCGCATGAGGTTCCTGGCGGAGAAGACGATCCTATCGTTCGCCTTCCGAACCCCGGACCAGCGCGCCTGGGAGTTCACGCACAAATCCTTCGGCGAGTATCTGGCCGCGGAGCACGTCGCGGGCACGTGCACGCGGCTCACCTTGCTGGACGCGGACGGGGCGTTTGTCCTCGACGATCCCTCTGCCGCCAAGGCGTGGATCGGGACGTTCGGGACGGCTCTCCTCCCCCACGGTGTCGAGGCATTCCTCGTCCCGATACTTGAGACCGCGCTAGCCGCGCTGCGCGAGCGTCTCGTCCGGATCTACGCGCGAATTGTGGACGAGGATGACGCGGAGGAAGTCGTGCGGACCGCGCGGGCGTGGGGCCAACGACCGACCTTCGTGAGGGGTTTCGCACTGGCAAGTGCTTTCGCGATTGCGGGCCTGCCGGAACTGGATGGGTCGGAGCACAGGTTCCAGCCCGAGGCCACGAGAACGGGGAATTCGTGGGACGCGTGTCGCGCTGTCGAAGGGGTGGGCCCGTTCAGTTACCTCGACGCGATGCGCGTCTATGGCCGGCTACACCTGGGCGGCCTCAGTGCGGTCGGCGGCTTCCTTCCGTTTGTCAGCTTCCGCGGCTCTGACTTGAAGGGTCGGGCTCTCAGCAGGGCGTTTCTCTTCAGTACGGACTTCACGAACGCCGACCTGAGGGGGACCCATCTCGAACAGGCGTACTTGTCGTTCGCGGTTCTGGAATCGGCCGATCTCCGCGGGGCACGCCTGGAGGGCGCTTCGTGGAGCAAGGACGGAGTCCCGAACGTCCGCGGCTGCCGCCTCGACGGCCTCCCCGACGACGCGACGGACGAGCAGCGACTCCAGCGCCTCCGCGAGCTTTGCCGGAGCGAGCCGCCGAACGAATAGCGCCCGACGGTCAGGCTACAGCCCCCCGTACCCCACCGCGATCACGACGTCGGAGGCGTCGGACGTGACCAGCAGCGTGCCGTCGGCCGCGACCTTCGCGTCCACCGGGCGGTGGGCCCACCCGCCGCCGGTGTCGCCCGGACCCGCGCTCTCGAGGAAGGGCTCGACCGCGATCGGCTCGGCCGTCGCCGGCTCGCCGCCCTGGAAGCGGATGCGGACCACCTTGTAGCCGGTCGGGGGGTTGTCGTTCCAGGACCCGTGGAGCGGCACGAACGCGTCGCCGCGCGCGTCGGCCGGGAACAGGCCGCCGTCGTAGAACACGATCCCGAGCGGCGCGGTGTGGGCGTCCATCCAGAACCTCGGCGGCACGACGTTCGCGGGGTCGCGGCACCACGCGTCCGTGTGCGTGCCGTCGTCCATCACGTGCCCGTAGGCCCACTGGGTCCCCGGGCCGCCGCCCACGCCCGCGGGCAGGTCCATCTCCGTGAAGCAGTACGGGTACCCGTAGAAGCGGCCGGGCTCGGCGAAGAGGTTCAGCTCCTCCGCGGGGTTGCCGAGGTGGATGTCGCCGCCGAGGTCGTCGCGCGACAGGTTGTCGCTCCCGTTCTCGACCCCCCACAGGCGCCCGGCCGCGTCGAACGCGAGGCCGACCTCGTTGCGCAGGCCGACCGCGAAGTCCTCGCCCGTGTCCCAGTCCACGCCGCCCGCCGGGCGGTCCGCCGGGAACCTCTTGATCTTCGCGCGCGAGGCGTCGGGGTCGAGGTTCGACTGCGACCCGACCGCGACGTACATCCGGCCCTCCGCGTCGAACACGAGCGTGCGCGTGGAGTGGCCGCCGCCCGGGATGCCGCGCACCACCTCCTCGCGCGCGCCCAGGTCCTTCCGCTCGCCCGCGCCGTAGACCCAACGGTAGACCGTGACGGAGGTCGAGGCGTACAGGTGAGCGCCGCTCACCGCGATGCCGTGGTTCAGGCCGTCCGCCGCCGCGATCACGGCTCGCTCGGAGTCGCCGGACCGGCCGTCCCCGTCCGCGTCCCAGAGCGCGGTCACGCGCCCCTCGCCCCGCTCGACCACGAGCGCGTCCCCGTTCGACGCCACGAACAGGCCGCGCGGCGTGGACAGTCCCGTGGCGAACACCCAGGCGCAGTAGCCGGCGGGCAGGCTCGCGTTCGCGAGCGCGGGGGTGCGGCAGCTCGCGGGCGTGGGCACCTCGCCGGGGATGTCCGCCGCGTCCCGTGGTGCGTCCCCCGGCGCGTCGCCCACCGTGTCGGACGGCGCGTCGCCCACCGTGTCGGACGGCGCGTCGCCCACCGTGTCGGACGGCGCGTCGCCCACCGTGTCGGACGGCGTGTCGGCCACGGGCAGGTCCGGGATCGCGTCGGGTGCGCCCCGGCCCGCGTCCCCGCACCCCACAGCGGCGGCCAGGATCGCCGTCGCCGCCATCCACGCGTGCCGCCTCATCCTTCGGTCCTCCGCCGCAGGCAGGTTCTCGGAGAACATTGGTCCGGCGATCCGGATCGACAACCCCCCTGGGAATCCGGAGGAGGGCCGATCACCCGGAATCCGCCGTCAAATGCCGGCGCACCCGTACCCGCACCCGAGCCCGCACCCGAGCCCGCACCCGAGCCCGAGCCCGTACCCGAGCCAAGGCCCGAGCCCGCCGGGTCCGGCCGCCCCCGGGTACCGCGGCGCCCCGAAAGCCGGCGGAGGACGCCTCCCGAAGCCGCGAGGGCGTTCATGCGACGTCCGCGCACCGCGTGCTCGTGTAGAATCCCCCGCCATGGACCTCGGGCTTTCCGGACAGGTCTGCTTCGTGACGGGCGCGAGCCGGGGACTCGGGTACGCGGTCGCGCTGGAGCTGGCGCGCGAGGGCGCCCGCGTCGCGGTCTGCGCGCGCGACCCGGCCGGCGTGGCGGACGCGGCGGACCGGCTCCGGCGCGAGACGGGGTCGGACGCGGTCGGGATCGCCGCGGATCTCGCAGCCGACGGCGAGCCGGCACGCTTCGTCGCGGAGGCGGAGGCCGCGCTGGGCGCGCCGCACGCGCTGCTGGTCAACACGGGCGGGCCGCCGTCGAAGCCGTTCGTCGACACGACGCCCGCGGACTGGGAGGCGGCGTCGCGCTCGCTGCTGCGGCCCGCGGAGGCGCTGGTCCGGGCCTGCCTGCCCGCGATGACCGCGCGCGGCTACGGCCGGATCGTGGCGCTGACCTCGATCGCGGTGAAGGCGCCGATCCCGGACATGGTGCTGTCGAACTCGCTCCGGGCCGCGGTCGCCGGCCTGATGAAGACGATCGCGCGCGAGCTGGCGCCGCGCGGCATCAACGTGAACACGCTCTGCCCGGGCTACCACCTGACCGGGCGCCTGCGCGGGCTCGCGCAGGCGCGCGCCGCGCGCGAGGGGGGCACCCCGGACGAGGCGCTCGCGCGCATGGCCGCACGCATCCCGCTCGGGCGGCTCGGCGACCCGGCCGAGTTCGCCGCGCTCGCCGCGTTCCTGATGTCGCCGCGCGCGAGCTACGTCACCGGCACCCTGATCCAGGTGGACGGAGGCTTGCATGAAGGCCTGGCGTAGCGCCCTGCTGCCGCTCGTCGCGCTGGCCGCGGCGTGCGGGACCGAGCCCCCGCCCCCCGCCGGGCCCGCGCCCGGCAAGGCCGCGACCCCGCTCGTGTGCACGGCCGAGCAGATCGGCGAGGAGGCGCTCCGCAAGGCCGGCGACCCGGGCGACGGCACCGCGATCCTGCCGAACGGCCGCGCCCTGACGCCGGTCGGCGAGCGCACGCCCACGGGCGAGTGGCCGATCGGGATGGCGGTGAACTCGTCGGGCACGCGCGCCTACGTGACGCACGTGGACGACGACCCGAACGGGCTGATGGTGCTGGACCTGACCGCGCGCGTCGCCTTGCAGTCGGTGCCGATGAAGTCGTCGTTCCGCGGCGTGGTCCTGTCGCCGGACGAGAAGACGCTCTACGTGGGCGCGGGGTACACGGGCCAGGTGTGGCGGTTCCCGGTCGGGGAGGACGGGACGCTCGGAGCGGCCGAGACGCTCGCCCTGTCGGGGTACGTGGCGGACGTGGCGCTGTCGCCGGACGGCGGGACCCTGTACGCGGTCGCGAACACCACCAGCGCCGTGCACGTCGTGGACGTGGCGACCTGGAAGGCGGTCGCGCGCCACAAGGCGGGCACCTTCCCGTACGACGTGGTCGTGGCGGACGGCGGCGCGACGCTGTGGATCTCGAACATCTCCGCCTCGACCCTGTCGGCGCTCGACGCGGCCACGGGCGAGGTGAAGGCCACGGTGCCGGTCCCGAAGGGGCCGGAGGCGATGGCGCTGTCGCCGGACGGGAAGCGACTGTTCGCGGCGTGCGTCGACGCGGACGCGGTCGCGGTCGTGGACACGGCGACGCGCAAGCTGGAGCGCACCATCGACCTCACCGGCGACCCGATGTTCAGGCGGCACGGCAACGTGAACGGGCTCGCGCTGTCGGCCGACGGGACGAGGCTCTACGCGTCGAGCGCGGGGTTCAACAAGGTCGACGTGGTCGAGGTCGCGACCGGGAAGGTCCTCGGGGCCGTCCCGACCGGCTGGTACCCGACCGAGGTCGCGGCGGGCGCGGCGGGGCTGCACGTCCTGTCGTCCAAGGGGCTCGGGTCGCACGGCGCGCTGAAGACCATCGCCGGGCTGCTGACGACGGTCCCGTACCCGGACGACGCGACGCTCGCCGCGTGGACCGCGACGGTGGACGAGAACAACGGCCGCGCCGGGCGGTACTTCACCGGGACGTGCACGGCCGACAACGTCCCGGTGCTCGCGGGCAAGGGCAGGTCGCCGATCGAGCACGTCGTGCTGCTGGTGCGCGAGAACAAGACGTACGACATGCTGCTCGGGGACTTCGAGCGCGGCGACGGCGACCCGGCGCTGGTGGTGTTCGGGGAGGCGGTGACGCCGAATTTCCACAAGCTGGCGCGCGAGTTCACGAACCTCGACAACTACTACTCGAACCCGGAGAACTCGATCCAGGGCCACATGTGGACGACCGCGGCGCACTGCCCGGACTTCATCGAGAAGACGCGTCACGACCAGATGCCGCTCGCCGGCTACGAGCCCGCCGCCCTGCCCGACTCCCCGACCGTGTTCGACAACTGCTTCGCGAACGGCGTGGGGTTCCGCGTCTACGGCGAGATGCCGAGCTTCGCGAAGCACATGTTCGACAAGTACTTCGACGAGTTCGACAACAAGTACCCGTTCTGGAACCAGAGCATCAAGGACGTGGACAAGGCGGCCGAGTTCATCCGCGAGCTGAACCTGGGCATCTTCGAGGCGTTCACCTACATCGTGCTGCCGAACGACCACACGTACGGCGGCAAGGCGGGGAAGCCGACGCCGCGGGCCATGGTCGCGGACAACGACCGCGCGACCGCGATGATCCTGGAGGCGATCTCGCGGTCGCCCTACTGGCCGAAGACCGCCGTGTTCATCATCGAGGACGATCCGCAGGGGTCGGGCGACCACGTGGAGCCGCACCGCTCGGTGTGCGTGATCGTGTCGCCGTGGGCGCGGCGCGGATACACGTCGAGCGTGCACTACGACATCCCGAGCGTCCACCGCACGATCGGGATGATCCTGGGCCTGCCCGCCATGGGCAAGAACGACGCGTACGCGCCGGCCATGCTGGACGTATGGGTGGACGGCGAGGCGGTGCAGCCCGACTACGCGCCGTTCGTCGGGGTCCCGGTGGACGTGCCCGACGACGAGGTCAACCCGAAGGGCAACGCGATCGAGGCCCTTACCGCCGACTGCGACTTCGACGAGGTGGACGGCTGCCCGGGGCTCGGCCGGGCGCTGTGGAAGGCGATGCGCGGGGACGAGGAGCCGCCGCCGTACGCGCGGGGGATCGACCGATGAGGGGGGAGGGGAACCGGAGCGGGTACGGGCTCGGTCTCGGGGTCGGGGTCGGGTACGCGATCCTGGGGG
>VGRB01000094.1 GCA_016875475.1 Deltaproteobacteria bacterium | reverse complement strand
AAAAACCCGATCGACCCGGTCTGCCCGGGCTCGTGCGGCACGTCGCCCGGCGACGAGCACGACGAGCTGTGCCTCGACATAGCGCACTGCGACCCGGACCCGACCAACCCTCCGAACGCGATCTGCGTCGGCAACATGCCGAACGGCTTCCCGTGCGACGAGGGCTCGGACTGCGAGAACCGGAACACCACGAACTCGCCGCTCGGCCACTGCCAGAACGGGTTCTGCTGCGTGGCGGGCGACTGCTGCTCGGTGAACACGGACTGCCTGACCCGGACGCCGCCGTCCGGGTGGTGGGCGCCGCCGGTGTGCGACGACCAGACCACGTGCCAGGGCCACCGGATGGACGCGACGTGCGTCAACTGGATGTGCGGCACCGAGTCGAAGGACGACGACCGCGGCTGCACCGCGGCCATGCTGTCGGACGAGTGCGGCTACTACCTGCCGATCTTCTGCAACGGCGCCGCTGACCAGGTCGATCCGCCGTGCCCGACCACCTGCCTGGACGGCGGGCAGGAGGACAACACGAAGTGCGACGAGAACGCGCACTGCGACCCGGAGCCGGGGTACCCGACGAACAGCGTGTGCCTCCCCGACCTGCCGAACGACCAGGGGTGCGACGAGGCGACGGACTGCATCTCGGACTACTGCCAGATCCACTTCTGCTGCTCGGTCGGCCAGTGCTGCAAGGGCTGCAAGGTCACTACCTACGTGCCGAACCTCGGCGGAGGCGGCACGGACGACCTGACCGACAACGCGGACCCGGACGCGCGGCTCCGGGTCCAGAGCACGTTCGGCCAGCCGTCGCCCTCGGGCAAGTCCACGGGCGCGGGCGGCAGCGTTGACTTCGGGTTCTACCCGGGCGCGGCCCGGCAGTACGACCACTAGGAGTGGCAGGCGGAGCGGAAGCGAAGGTGGGGTGTCTGAGCGTGCGGGGATCCGCGAGCGACGATGGCACAATGATCACCCGAGATGTCCGGTTGCTCGGGGTGCTCGCGTGCGCGGCGGCGCTCCTCTCGACGGCGACCGCGGTCGCGCAGACGGTCCCCCGCACGTTGAGCGTGCAGGGCGTGCTCCGGAACGTCGCGGGCGAGGTCGTGAACGGCGACTACTCGCTGACCTTCCGCCTCTTCACGACCGAGACCGGCGGCACGCACCTGTTCGAGTGGACCCCCGGCACGCCGGTCCAGGTGACGGGCGGCATCTTCAACGTGGAGGTCCCGCTCGGCAGCAACCTGTTCGAGTCCAACCCGCACCTGTTCCTGGAGATCCAGGTCGGGACGGACCGGATGGCGCGCAAGCGGGTGGTATCGGTCGGCTACGCCCTGACGGCCGAGAAGGCCGCGACCGCCACCGTGGCGGCCGAGGTGACCTGCACGAGCTGCGTGTCCGCGAGCGAGGTCAGCTTCTCCTGGGCGCGCGGCGTGGCCGCGAACGGGGCGGCGGCCGACCTCAACTGCGACGGCGCGGGCTGCGTCGGATCGACCGAGCTGGCCTCGAACCTGAGCCTCCAGGGCACCACGACCCTGGACGGCAACGCCAACGTGGTGGGCTCCCTCCAGACGCTGTCCGGCGGCGCCATCACCGCGGCCGGCCAGATATCCACCACGTACACGCACGCGACGTACGGCCCGCTGAACGTCGGCACGAACACCAACAAGGTCACGAACCTGAACGCCGACCTGCTCGACGGTCTCGACTCGGCCTACTTCCTGGACGCGTCTCACCTGACCGGGGCCCTGCCTCCGACCATGCTGCCGACCGCGACCACCACCTCCAAGGGCGTCATGCAGGTCGGGACCGGCCTGTCCGTGTCGGCGGGCGTCGTGGCGAACGACGGCGTGCGCAGCCTCTCGGTCCAGGGCGGCTCGCCGCTGACGATCGGCGGCGCCGACCCGGCGCACGCCCCCGTGCTGAGCCTGCCCGCGGCGGGCGCCGGCCAGTCCGGCTACCTGTCCGCGACGGACTGGGCCACGTTCAACGGCAAGCTCTCCGCGCTGGCGCTCCGGAGCGGCGACCCGCTGGTCGGCAACGGGTCCGCGGCCTCGCCGCTCGGGATCAGCCGCGCGGGCACGGGCGCGGGCGGCGGCTGGATCTCGGACGCCGAGTTCGCCGCGTTCAACGGCAAGGCGCCCGCCAGCCCGACCGGCGCGTACGTCCAGCTCCAGGCCGCGAACCCGCCGAGCCTGCAGGCAGGCGGGATCGGGATCTCCGGGAACATCAAGGCCGAGGCCCTCGTGGACGCGGGGAACACCGCGTACTGGGTGGACCCATCGACCGCGGACCTGTCGGTGAACGTGGCGGGCCGGATCGCGACGCCGAACACGGTCACGGGGTCGGTGCTGGTTGCCACGACGACGACGTCCGCGCCGCTGACGGTCTCGTCCTCGACGGTGGTCCCGAACCTGAACGCGTACTACGTGCAGGGCAAGGTCCCGGGCAACGCGGACGGCAACATCGCGCTCGCGAACGGCGCCGCGGTCACGAACCTGAACGCGGACATGGTGGACGGCCAGCACGCGTCCGCGTTCGTCACGACGGGCCAGGACTTCGGCCGGTCGGGCATCTCGAACGTGCTGTACGCGGGCGGGACCTCGCCCGGCGGCAAGGGCCTCGTGATGCCGTACGAGGGCAGCACGCCGGTGACCGGGCCCGCGATCCGCTGGTCCGACGGCACGACCGCGAACACGATCGGGCTCTACATCGGCTCCGGCCTGCACTACCAGGGCGACGACGGGAACCCGCACTTCTACGTGAACGTCCCGACGAACGGGAACGGCATCGGGATCGAGGTGTTGCGGGTGGACGGCAACAGCGGCGACGTCGCGATCCAGAGCAAGCACGCCTTCCGCGGCAACGACTCGTGGCTGCGCCTGAACCAGGACGGCGCGTTCACGGGCACGTACTCGCCGTACCTCCTGCGCACGGACGGCGGCCTCGCGTCGGGCGGGTACTCGCCCGGGGACGTGGGCGGCGGCAACATCCGCGCGGCCGGCACGATCAAGGCGTACAGCGGGTTCGTCGGGGACGCGGGCGCGAACATCGGCGGGACGGGCGCGGCGGCGTACTTCCCGAGCGGCGTCTACGTCAACGGCGCGAACAACTGGATGTACGGGACGACCTACGCGTTCAACGGCACCTGGTACGACGCGAACAACAGCGGGTACTACGTGGACCCGAACAACACGTCGGTCTTCAACCGCGTGGACACGAACACCCAGTACACCGGTGACCTCCACTACAACAACATGCGGGCCCGCGGGTACTCGTACGAGTACGGGTTCCTCGGCTCGAACGTCTACGCGGACACGATCAACACCGGGTGCGCGGGCGACCCGCTCGAGTTCAACTACCACCGCGGCGGCGAGTACCGGTTCGGCCAGAACGCGTCGTCCGGCAACAGCATCGTGATGTACGGCCCCGGCCAGATCTTCAGCTACAACGCCGAGAGCACCGGCGCGTGGGTCCGGCTCGGCTCGGCCTGGAACCGGCCCGGCGTCTATTCGAACGGCGACCTGTTCCTCGGGTCCGAGGGCGCGGTCTACATCAACGACAACAACGGGATCCAGTGGGGCTTCAACGGCGACGACTTCTGGAGCCGCGACTGGGGTCACATGTACACGACCTCCAACAACTTCCACCTCGACTCGTACTCGGGCGCCATGTACCTGAACCACTACTACAACAACTACGTATACGTCGGGAACCCGGGCGCGGACGGCTACATGAAGGTCGGCGCGACCTACTTCTACGACGCGAACAACAGCTGGTCGTACATCTACGGCCGCACGTACATGCACCACAACTACTCGTGGCTGATCTACACCTACTACCACGAGTGGAACTGCTGGTGGCAGGCGCACGCCTTCCCGTCGCTCTGCAGCAACGGCTTCTTCAGCAAGGGCGGCTACGACCACGGCGGGTCCTGGTTCCAGACGCTCTGCTGCGCGTGACGCCCGCCGCGATCCGCTGGAATCCCGTCGGGCGAGCGCCGCCCGTAGGAAACGATGAGGAACCGCACGCTGCTGCTGGTCGCCGCGGTCTCGGCCTTCGGGGCCGTGCTCGGCGCCCTGCTGTTCGCCGTGCTGTTCCGGGCCGTCGGGACGGCGCCGCCGGCCGCGCCCGCGCCCGCCGTCGCGGAGGGCCGGCCCGCACCGGTGCCCTTGCCCGCGTCCGCTCCTGTCGAGTTGAAGCCCGGCCCCGCGGTGCGTGCGGCCGGTCACGCCGAGTCGATGAACGGCCCGCCGCCCCCGGTTTCGGCCTCCCCGCATCCCGTCGCTGAGGAGGACCGGCCGCCCGCGCAGCCGATCGTCGCCCAGCCGGGCAGCGGCTTCCTGCCCGACGGGTCGCCCCTTCCGGTCTCGACCGTGCCCGGCCGGCCGCTGCTCTCGGACATGAAGGGCTACCTCCGCAGCGTCGAGATCCCGAAGTCGTTCGAGAAGCGCCGGCACTTCTCTCCCTACGCGGAGTTGCGGACCAAGTCCGAGGCGGTCATCGAGGCCACCAGGCGCGCGGACCGGGCCGCCCTGATCGCGGCCATGAAGGACCCGGACGTGGCCGACGACGCGGCGCGCAACCTCGCGACGCCGCAGATGGTCCAGGCGGACGGCCGGCTCCAGCCGGACGCGAAGGCCGCGATCCTCGAGGCACTGGACAACCCGGCGGTCGAGCCCGCGGCGAAGGGGGCTATCGCCGCGGTCCTGCTCGGGTCCGTGACCGACGCGGAGTTTCCCGTGATCGCGGTGAAGCTCGCCAGGCACCCGACCCGCAACGTGCGGGGAGCGGTGGTGAAGTGGCTCGGCCGCGCGCCCATGAACGTCGCGGTCCCGCTCCTCGCGATCCTCCTGCGCGACCCCGACCCCGAGGTCGCCGCGATGGCCGTCGAGGCCGCCCGCCTGCTGACCGGCCAGGACTTCGGCGACGAGCCCGGCGCCTGGGCCGCGTGGGCGGACGGTGGCGGGCCGAAGTAGCCCCCCCCAACGCGCCCTCGGTCCGCGCCGGGAGTCCGGCGCGGACCGCCCCTGGATGAACGGGACGGGCGCGTTGGGGGGGGCCCTACAAAGGCGCACCCTGGTCCGACCACAGCTTCAGCAACGCCTGCTCGTCCGCGGTCGTGCAGGCGGGCTTCCCGGCGTCCGCCTCCGGCGACCCGGTGCAGCCCGCGCCGGGCGGCATGGACCCGGACGCGATCCGCACCGGGATGCACATGTGGGTCGGCTTGTTCGCGCAGCTCGTGGCCGGCGCCAGCGCGTCCTCGTGGAGGCTCGCGAAGCAGCGCTTGCCGGTGCAGCCGCCGGGCGTGAGGCCCGTGTGGCACGCGCCGCACTTGCCGGACAGGAGCGGCCGGACGTCGGCGTACTTCGTGCACCGGCGGTTCGGCTTGCGGGGCGTGCCCTTGCAGTCCATCGAGCCCCAGCCGCACGCGAGGGGGGTGCCGTACGTATCGACGCCCACGCACCAGTTGGAGATGGCGTCGTTCGAGACGGAGTCCTGCTTCGACGAGTCGACCTGGAGCGAGCGCGCGAACGGCGCGGCCGCGTTCGACGTCCACCCGAACCGGTCGATGACGACGCCCGCGCAGTCGATCACGATCTCGTCGCCGGTGTTGTGGAGGATCACGTCCGCGTTCCACGCGTAGTCGAACGGCACCCCGTAGTTCATCACTGGGTCCGCGACCTGGGCGAGCACGACGTACCCGCCCGGCCAGACCGTCAGGTGCGCGGCGATCTCGTGCGACTCCTCGAACAGGTCGTCGGTCAGGATGCAGCCCTTGAGGTCGAGCGGGAGGGTCCCGGGGTTGTACAGCTCGATCCACTCGCCGCGGTCCTCCTGCGTGTGTGACCCGCGCGCCAGGAACTCGGTCACCACGAGGTCGCCGGGCACCTTCGGCATCGCGGCGGGCGGGCCGGCGCACGCCCCGGCCTCGCACGTCTGCCCGGTCGCGCGGCAGTCGGTCTCGACGTACGCCGGGTAGTCGCAGGTCGCCGAATCGCCCGCGAGCGTGCACGTGCCGGGCGCGACCGGGGTGCGGAGCGTGCGGCCGTCCGGGGCGCAGGTCGCGGGCGGCGGCGTGGTGCACGGGTTCGGGTCGCACTTCGTGCCCACCACGACAAGGGCCGCGTTCGCCGTGGAATAGCCGTCCCCGGACCCGTCCGCGCCCGGGCCCGCGTCGCGGTCGCAGTAGGTCCAGGTCGCCCCGCCGTCGATGGACACCCGGAAGGCGGCCGAGAACGACTGCGGCTGGTCCATGGGGGCGGAGACGAGGTAGCGGTCGCGGGCCTTGTCGCCCGACGCGACGGCGTCCCAGCCCGGGTCCGGCGCCGCGTCGAACCAGCGCCAGCCCGGCTCGGTCGCGGGGTGCGAACCCGGCGCGCCCCCGCCGAGCTGCGCCATGAGCGCGGGGTGGGCGTCCGCCCCGGGGGTGAGGTCGGTCACGCCCGCGATCACGAGGCTGCCCGCGAGGTCGAGCACGTTGCCGGGCAGGAGCGCGGTCAGGACAGGCATCTCGAGGCGGCAGTGGTCGGGCCCGCCGCGGCAGGGCGGGTTGTCCGCGCCGGGCGTGCCCCAGCCGCCGCCGGGCCGGGCCGCGAGCGACGGGCACCAGGCCGCGGGGTCGTCGTTCAACGCTGCGTCGTGGCTCGCGGGGTCGAGCGCCGTCGCGACCCCGGGTAGGTCGCGGGGACCGGGGGCCCGGTCGATCTCGAGGCCGCCGCAGGCGAGCGCGAGGTCCTCCCCGGCCGGGACCGCGCAGGGCAGGGGCACCGCGGCGCGGGCGGCCGCGACGAAGAGGCCGGGGACGGGGCAGGCCGTGCCGCCGCCCGAGACCTCGCAGCCGGTCAGGTTCAAGGCCACGGGGAGGAGGTTCCTGACCTCCGCGAACCCCGCGGCCCCGGGCAGCGCCTCGGCCAGGACCGCGTACCCGGGCGCCGGGGCGACCACGGCGGCGCCCTTGCACGCGCCGTCCGCGCAGGGCCGGCCGGTGAGCCAGCAGTCGGTCGCGATGGGGGGGTAGTCGCACGAGGCGGTCCCGTCGCGGCCCAACGTGCAGGCGCCGGTCGCCGCGTGCGAGACAAGCGTGCGGCCGTCCGGGTCGCACGCGGGGGGGGGAGGGGCCATGCACGGATTCGGGACACACGGGTCGTCCGGGCGCACGATCAGGTCGGTCGCGTCCGCTGGGAGGTAGTCGCCGACCTCCCCTTCGTCCGGGGCCGTCCGGTCGCACCAGGTCCAGGAGATGCCTTCGTCCGCGGACACGCGGAACGCGACGTCGAAGTCGCCGGGCTCGATCGGGATGGCGGAGCCGCGGTACGCGTCCGTGCCGGGCATCCCGGCCGCCGCGGCGCTCCAGTCGGCCGCGGGCAGGGCCGCGCCGGTCTCCCAGCCCGGATCATCCGGGAGGGCGCCGTCCGGGCCGACCGCGAGTTCCACCATCAGGGACGGATCCGGGTCCGTCCCGTCGGTCCGGTCGGTGATGCCGGCGACGCGGACCAGGAGCCGAGCGCCCACGGAGTCGCCGACCTCGGCCTCGATCCACGGGGGAGAGTCGAGGCGGCACCAGATGGGTGGGGGAAGGGGGAGTCCGTCGTCGGCGTCGGAAGAGAGGTCGGGGACGGGCTCGGGCTGGGGCTCGGGTTCCGTGCCCGGGTCGGGGACGGGCTCGGGCTGGGGCTCGGGTTCCGTGCCCGGGTCGGGGACGGGCTCGGGCTGGGGCTCGTGGTTCGGGTCATCCCTTTCGGGAGACTCTCCGTCCAGCGGATCGCCGAGGGCAAGGTCGGGGACGGGCTCGGGTACGGGGACGGTATCCGGGCCCGGGGGGCAGGAAGCCGGCGAGGAGGCGCCGCACGCGCCGAGGAGCAGGAGCGCCGCGAGCGCCGCGAGCGGCGTCCTACGGGCAGTCGACGATCGGGACGTGCTTGCAGACATTGGCCCACTCGTCGCAAACGTCGGTGGTGCAGGCGTTCTTGTCGTCGCAGTCCGCGGTCTTGTGGCAGCAGTCCCCGATCTTCGTGTAGGTGCACTTGCCGTCCGCGTTGTTGCAGGAGTCCTGGGTGCAGACGTCGTTGTCGTTGCACTTCGGCCGCGAGCGGCACTGCTTGACCGCCGGCTCGCACTCCTGGTCCGTGCACGGGTCCTGGTCGTCGCACTGCTCGTTCGTCGTGCAGTCCGCCGGGCAGTTCACCTTGACGTGCAGGCACACGCCGGAGCCGGCCTGGCACGAGTCGGTCGTGCAGTCGATCCCGTCGCCGCACTCCACGGCCGGGTGGATGCACGAGCCCGTGAGCGGGTTGCACTGGTCGAGCGTGCAGGGGTCTCCGTCGTCCGCGCAGGTCTTCGAGACGTGGGTGCACTCGCCCGTGCCCGGGATGCAGCCGTCGAGGTTGCAGGCGATGCCGTCGTCGCAGTTCTTGGCCGTGTAGGCGCAGACGCGCAGCGACGTGTTGCAGGCGCCCGTGTTGCACTTGTTCGGCGGGGGGCACTCCGCGTCCGTCGTGCAGGACACGCAGGTCGGGCCCGGGACGAAGCTGCACTTCCCGCTGTACGGGTCGCAGGTGTCGATCGTGCAGTCGTTGCCGTCCTGGCACATCGCCGTGCGGATGCACTGGCCCGTCGCCTTGTCGCAGGTCTCGGTGGTGCAGGGGTCGCCGTCGTCGCAGTTCTTCGCGGTCCCGGAGCACACGCCGGTCTTGGCGTCGCAGGCGTCGACCGTGCACGGGTCGTCGTCGTCGCAGTCCTTGCCCGGGTGCCGGCAGGTGCCGGTCGCGGGGTCGCACTTGTCCTCGGTGCACTCGTTCGTGTCCTTGCAGTCCTTGGGCTGGAGCGAGCACGTGCCCGTTTCGGCCTCGCAGGACGCGACCATGCACTTGTCGTTCGTGGTGCAGACCTTGGCCTTGTGGCTGCACAGGCCGGTCGCGGGGTCGCACGCGTCCTCCGTGCACTTGTTCCCTTCCTCGCAGTCCTTCATCACCGGCGGCCGGCAGATCCCGGTCGCCGGGTCGCACGCGTCCGTGGTGCAGGCGTTGCCGTCGTTGCAGTCCACCGGCGTGAAGAAGCACTGGCCGGTCGAGGGGTTGCAGTTGTCGATCGTGCACCAGCTCCCGTCGGAGCACGCCTTCGGCACGTTCCGGCACGCGCCCGTGGCGGGCACGCACGAGTCGGTCGTGCAGGCGTTCGAGTCGTCGCACGACTTCGTGACGTGGTCGCACTGGCCGGTCTCCGGCACGCACCCGTCCTGGGTGCAGCCGTTCGAGTCGTCGCACTGGACCGGCGCGTTCGAGCACACGTGCGTGACCGGGTCGCAGACGTCGGTCGTGCACTTGTCGAGGTCGTTGCAGTCCGCGACGGTGGTGCACGAGGTGCAGCCGCCGACCGTCGCGTGCCGGCAGTTCCCGGTCAGCGGGTCGCAGCTGTCCACGGTGCAGAGGTTCCCGTCGTCGCATGCCTTCGGGGCGGTCCCGCAGAGGCCCGAGATCGAGTCGCACGTCTGGTCCGTGCACTTGTCTCCGTCGTCGGGGCACACGCGCGCCTGGTGCGTGCAGGCGCCGGTCGCGGCGTTGCACCCGTCCGTCGTGCACGCGTCGTGGTCGTCGCAGTCCTTCGGCGGGTACGAGCACGTCTTGAACGTCGGGTCGCACACCGCCGTCCGGCACTTGCCGGCCGCGGTGCACTCCGAGTCCAGGTTGCAGGTCGGGCAGTTCGACGGGACGTGGAGGCACGAGCCGGTCGCGGTGTTGCAGGAGTCCGACGTGCACGCGATGCCGTCGTCGCAGTTCCTGGCCGTGGTCTTGCAGGTCCCGCTCGCGTCGCACGCCGAAAGCGTGCACGGGTTGCCGTCGTCGGGGCAGACCTTCGGCACGTGCCTGCATCCGATCTGGGCGTCGCAACCGTCGTCCGTGCAGGGGTCGCCGTCGCTGCACGAGAGCGCCTGGTTGATGCAGCTCCCCGTGGTCGGGTCGCAGGCGTCCCAGGTGCAGACCTTGTTGTCGTTGCAGTTCCTCGCCTCGTTGACGCACCTGCCCGAGCCCGGGTCGCAGCTGTCGGTCGTGCACCTGTTCTGGTCGTCGCAGTTCTTCGCGGCCGACTTGCACCCGGTCGCAGGGTCGCACGTGTCGAGCGTGCACGGGTTGCCGTCGTTGCAGGGGCGATCGAGGTGGATGCACGCCCCGTCCTCGCACAGGTCGATCGTGCACTGGCTCGAGTCCGCGCAGTTCTTCGGCGTGAAGGTGCACGCCCCGGTCGCGGCGTTGCACGCGTCCGTGGTGCAGGCGTTGGCGTCGTCGCAGGTCGTGGTCACGGTCGCGCAGGCGCCGGTCAGCGGGCTGCACGCCGAGTCCGTGCAGAGGTTCCCGTCGTCCGGGCACGTCACCGGCACGTGCCGGCACCCGGTCTGCGCGGTGCAGCCGTCGGTCGTGCACCTGTCCCCGTCGTCGCAGTCGATCGCCGTGCGGCTGCACAGGCCGGTCGCGGACACGCACCGGTCCGTGGTGCACGGGTCGCCGTCGCCGCAGTCGATCGGCCGGTGCTCGCACGCGCCGTTCGTCGGGTTGCAGAGGTCCGCGGTGCAGGCGTCGTCGTCGGCTCCGCAGACCACGGGCGCGTGGCCGCACTGGCCGGTCGCGGAGTCGCACGTGTCGAGCGTGCAGAGCGACGTGTCCGCGCAGTCCTTCGGCCGGTTCACGCACTGCCCGGTCATCGGGTCGCAACTGTCGGTGGTGCACTTGTCGCCGTCGTCGCAGGCGACCGGCTTGTTCGAGCACGTGCCGGTCGCGGGCACGCAGGTGTCGACGGTGCACCGGGACGCGTCGGCGCAGTCCTTCCTGTAGTTCACGCACTTCCCGGACGCGTCGATCACGTCGTTCGTGCACTTGTCGCCGTCGTCGCAGGTGATGGTCTCGTGGATGCAGGTCCCGGTGACCGGGTCGCACCTGTCGGTCGTGGCCGGGTTGCCGTCGCTGCACTCCTTCGGCTGCGATGCGCACTTGCCGGTCAGCGGGTCGCACCAGTCGAGCGTGCACGGGACGCCGTCGTTGCAGACCACGGGGAGGTGCTTGCAGTTGCCGTCCGCCGGGTCGCAGTAGTCGCTGTTGCAGAGCAGCCCGTCCGCGCAGTCGAGCGGCGTGTGGATGCACGTCCCGGTCCCGGCCTGGCACGAGTCGATCGTGCACCTGTCGTTGTCGTTGCAGTCCTTCGGCAGGTGGCCGCACCCGTTCGTCCGCGGGTCGCAAACGTCGTCCGTGCACGGGTCGTCGTCGGCCGGGCAGTTCATCACCGGCCCGTGCGCGCACTCGCCCGTGAGCTGGTCGCACCAGTCCTCGGTGCACGGGTTCTGGTCGTTGCAGTTCTTCGGCTTGTAGAAGCACGCGCCCGACGCGCCGTTGCACGAGTCCGCGGTGCACGCGCTCTTGTCGTCGCACTCGATCGGCGCGTGCAGGCACCTGCCCGTCGCCGGGTCGCACGAATCGGTCGTGCACAGGTCGGTGTCGGCGCAGTTCTTCTGGGTCCACGAGCACTTGCCCGTGATCGGGTCGCACCGGTCCACCGTGCACGCGAGCCCGTCGTCGCACGTCTTCCGCTGGTTGACGCAGAACCCGGTGACCGGGTCGCAGGAATCGAGCGTACACGCGTCGCCGTCGCCGCACGGCCTGGCCGGGTGGACGCACGTCCCGCTGACCGGGTCGCAGTAGTCGAGCGTGCACGGGTCCTTGTCCGCGCAGTCGAGCGGCACGTTCTCGCAGGCGCCGGTGGCCGGGACGCACCGGTCCGCGGTGCACGCGTCGCCGTCGTCGCAGGTCTTCTGCGAGTGCATGCACCCGGCCGACGGGTCGCACCAGTCGATGGTGCACGGGTTCGCGTCCGCGCACGTCCGGAGCGTGTTGCGGCACCCGCCCGTGGCCTCGTCGCAGGCGTCGTCGGTGCACGTGTCCTTGTCGTCGCACGTCACCGGGTCGTAGGCGCAACCGCCGTTGGCGGTGCACCGGTCAACGGTGCACGGGGTCCCGCCGGTGCAGAGCTTCGGCGTGTTCACGCACTCCCCGGTCGCGGCGTCGCACGAGTCGACGGTGCAGGCGTCCGCGTCGTCGCAGTTCTTCTTCACGTACGTGCACTTGTTCGCCTGGCACGAGTCGGTCGTGCAGGCGTTCCCGTCGTTGCAGGACGGGTAGCACGACACCGGCACGTGCGCGCACCCGACGGCCGGGTCGCAGGAATCGGTCGTCGCGGGGTTGCCGTCGTCGCAGTCCACCGGCTGGTGCTGGGCGCTCCCGTCCGCCGCCGAGCAGGTGTCCGCGGTGCACGGGTTGCCGTCGTTGACCTGCTTCGCCTGGTAGGCGCAGCCGAACCCCGGCACGCACGTGTCGAGGGTGCACGGGTTCCGGTCGTCGCAGGGGGCGACGGGGTGCAGGCAGTCGCCGGTCGCCGGCAGGCAGACGTCCTCGGTGCACGGGTCATCGTCCGCGCACTTCCCGGACGCGACGTTGCGGCACTTGCCGGTCAGCACGTCGCACGAGTCGGTCGTGCAGGCGTCGTGGTCGTCGCAGTCGAGGTCCTCGTGCACGCACTGGCCGGTCAGGGGGTTGCACGAGTCCGCGGTGCAGGGGTTCGAGTCGCCGCAGTCCTTGACCTGGTGCCGGCACTTGCCGCCGCTGCACGAGTCGGCGGTGCACGGGTTTCCGTCCTCGCAGGCGGACCCGGCGACGACGCAGCCGATCGCGGCGACGCACTTGTTCGCGGTACACGGGTCGCCATCCTCGCAGCTCCGCTCGCGCTGGACGCACGTGCCTGACGCGGCGTCGCACGAGGCGATGTGGCAGAGGTCGGACGGCGCGCAGGACTTCGCGTCGTGCCGGCACGCGCCCGTGGCGGCGTCGCAGGAGTCCGCGGTGCACTCGTCCCCGTCCGAGCAGTCGCGCGCCTGGTGCACGCACTGGCCGGTCGCGCCGTCGCAGCGGTCCACGGTGCACGGGTTCGTGTCCGCGCAGTCGTCGTACGTCGGCGCCATGCACTTCCCGGTCGCCACGTTGCATGCGTCCGCGGTGCACGCGTTGTTGTCGCCGCAGCCGGCGTCGTTCGTGCAGGACTTCGGGATGTTGCGGCAGCCCACGGCCGGCTCGCACAGGTCCGTGGTGTCCGGGTCGCCGTCGTCGCACGCGAGCAGATGGCGGACGCAGCCCTCGGCCGGGTCGCAGCCGTCCTCGGTGCACGGGTCCTGGTCGTCGCAGTCGCGCGCGGTGTGGATGCAGTCGTCGTTGCCGCACGTGTCGAGCGTGCACGCGTCGTCGTCGTCGCAGTCGCGCGGCTCGACCACGCACAGGCCGGTCGCCGCCTCGCACGACCCGGGCGCGCAGGGGTCGTCGGTGGCGCAGTCCTTCGGCGTGTGGGTGCACTCGCCGGTGCCGACCTGGCAGGCGTCCACGGTGCACGGGTCCGGGTCCGCGCAGTCCTTCGGCACCAGCCTGCACTGGCCCGTGGCCGGGTCGCAACTGTCCGTGGTGCAGGGGTTCCTGTCGTCGCATGCCATGGGGAGGTGCCGGCACTGGCCGGTCGCCGGGTCGCACGAGTCCGTGGTGCAGGCCTTCCCGTCGTCGCAGTCCGGCGGCGCGTGCCTGCACGTCCCGGTGGCCGGGTCGCACGAATCCAGGGTGCACGGGTCCGCGTCCGCGCACGCCCGCGGGTAGTGCAGGCAGATGCCGAGCACGCTGTCGCAGGAGTCGACCGTGCAGCCGTCGCGGTCGTCGCACGACAGCGCCGGGTTCCTGCACTTGCCCGTGTACGGGTCGCACGTGTCCGCGGTGCAGGCGTTGTCGTCCGAGCACTTCCTCGCCTTGTTCACGCACGCGCCGGTCATCGGGTTGCACGTGTCCGCGGTGCACAGGTCCGAGTCGGCGCACGCCTTGGGGGTCGCCTTGCACGCGCCGCCCGCGCCGCACGCGCCGATCACGCACGGGTTGCCGGTCGCGCAGTCGGCGTCGGCGTCGCAGGCCCCGACCGGCCGGTGCCAGCAGCCGCCGGCCGGGTCGCACATGTCCTCGGTCGCCGGGTCGTCGTCGTCGCACCGCGCCGCAAGGTGGCGGCACGTCCCGATCGCGGCGTCGCAGAAGTCGATCGTGCACGCGTCCGCGTCCGAGCAGTCGCGGGCGGTGTGGGTGCAGGCGCCGGTCGCGAGCACGCAGGCGTCCACGGTGCACGGGTCGCCGTCCTCGCAGTCCTTCGCCACCGGGCGGCACCGCTTCGTGTCGGGGTCGCACTTGCCGGTCGCGCACTTGCCGAGCCCGGGGCAGTCCTGGTCCTTCTTGCAGGGGGCGAACGGGTTCGGGATGCAGCCGAGGATCGTGTCGCAGACCTCGGTAGCGGCGCACTGGCGCGCGGGGTGCCGGCACTCGCCGGTCAGCACGTCGCACGAATCCACGGTGCAGCCGTCGTGGTCGTCGCAGTCGCGCGGCGTGTGCACGAGGTCGCCGGTCGCGGGGTTGCACGAGTCCGCGGTGCACGGGTTCGCGTCGTCCGCGTTCACCGGGGTGTGGACGATCCCGTCCACGAAGCTGCACGAGTCCGCGGTGCACTCGTTGCCGTCGTCCGTGTCGGCGGGGGCGTGGCTGCACGTGTAGCCGCCCGGGGCGCCCGGCGTCGGGACGCAGGTGTCGGCCGTGCAGGGGTTCTGGTCGGCGCAGTCCACCGGGCCGTTCGTGCAGCGGTTGAGAGTGCCCTGGATCACCTCGCACTTGTCCGCCGTGCACGGGTCGTCGTCCTTGCAGTCC
>VGRB01000093.1 GCA_016875475.1 Deltaproteobacteria bacterium | reverse complement strand
CCCTCCCGGACGTAGTGGAGCCCGACCTCGCCCGCGCCGGTCGCCCGCCAGACCTTGACCGCCTTGTTGAGGTGCACTGCGACGAGGTTCTCGAACCGGGCCCCGGGTTCCTCCACCTCGACCCAGTCGTACAGATAGACCTTGGACTCCTTCCGGAGCGCGCGCGCCAGGGAGCCCGCGAAAGGGGCGATCCGGAAGCAGTAGTAGAACTGGCACAGGATCTCGATCCACTCCCTCACCGTCTCGAACGCGACGCCTACGTCCTCGCGCAGGGAGTTCAACGACAGAGGGCTTCCCACACGGCCGGGAACGAGGTGCGACAGGACCTCCAGGAGCGAGATGTCGCGGATCCGCGTGGCGTCGCGGACGTCCTGGCGGATCAGCATCGTCCTCCGGTCCTGGAACCAGATGCGGTAGAAGCGCGGGTCCGCACGCAGGAACGGCTCGGGGAAACCCGAGAACCTGAGCAGCGAATCCAGCGCGGCCGCGGCCTCCGGGGTCGGTTCGGGCATCTCGTCGAGGCCGGCACGGAACGCCTCGACGTCCGGCAGGCTCCCTCGAAGCTCGCCGATCGAGAGCGGATCGAGCGGCACGCCGAAGGCGCGCCCCACCAGGCTGTCCGTCCCCTTCCGGAACAGGTCGAGCCGGCCGCTCCCCGTCACGAGGAACCGGAACTCGTCGTGGTAGGCGTCCCAGGCGCCCTTGAGGTAGCTCCTCCAGCGCGGGTACTTGTGGAATTCGTCCAGCGCGACCAGGAACGGCCGCCCGGGATCCTGGTCCTCCGCCTCGAAGAAGTAGGGCTTCCTGACCAGCCGCTTCTGGTCCGTCACCACGTCCCAGTTCAGGAAGGAGGCCTGGCCGAAGCGCGCCATGGTCTGCCGGGCAAGCGTGGTCTTGCCGACCTGCCGCGGCCCGCTGAGCAGCGCGATCTTCCCCCAGTCGCGAAGGACCCGATCGAGGTGGGCCAGGACGGTGCGTTCGATCATGGGCCCGTAAATTCCACCAAAATCTGAAAAAGTCACGACCATATCTCTCATCGCTCTGAAATAGTCAGCGCCCCCCCAGGCCTGACCGGCATCCGGGTGCACCCTCCCGGTGATGTCCGCGGTTGAAGCGGCCGCACACCGTTTCCGGACGGTCTGCAGCCTGCTCCGCATGATCGCGTACAACATCGTGAGCCTGCTGCGGTCAGTCCACGGGAAGTCCGCCTCGTGGCGAAAGACGCCGCGAGAGCCCCTTTCGGCGCCGGACCGGACCCGCGGCACGGCCGCGGGCCGGCCGGCGCCCATGCCGGCCACCCCCCTTGCGCGGCCGCCTTGCGGCCGCCGAGCGCGCCGCGCCTCAGCGCGGCGCGCTCCCCCCCGGGCAGGTTTGACTCGCCCCCCTGCCCCGCCCTACGATGCGGCGGAGCGGAGGGAACGCCGTTGCAGCATCGCGGAAGGCCGATCCCGGATTCGTACTGGGTCGTTCCGGGCAGCTTCGCCGCCGGCGAGTACCCGGGGCATCCCACCCCCGAGGGCGCGCGCGACAAGGCGCGGGCCCTGCTGCGGTGCGGCGTGGACCGGGTGTTCGACCTGACCGAGGCGGGCGAGCACGGGCTCCTGCCCTACCTGCCCCTGCTTCGCGAGGAGGCCGCGAAGGCGCGTCGCGAAGTGCGGCACGAGCGCTTCGCGATCCCGGACCTCGGCGTGCCGCCCGCCGCGCTCGTACGCCGCCTGATAGACGCGATCGACGCGGAGGTCGCGGCCGGACACGTCGTGTATGTCCACTGCTTCGGGGGGATCGGCCGGACCGGCGCGGTCGTGGGGTGCTGGCTCGCCGAGCACGGCTGCGCCGGGGACGAGGCGCTCGCACGCATCGCGGCGCTGCGCGAGGGCACGCCGGACGGGTGGAGGCGGTCCCCGGAGACCGAGGCGCAGCGGCGGCTCGTGCGCGAGTGGAGCGGCCGGACGATCGAGCGGCAGCGGAGCCGAGGGATCGACCGCTACCGGGGCTGCCTGATCGGCGGGGCCGTGGGCGACGCGCTCGGCTGGCCCGTGGAGTTCCTGTCGCTCGACGCGATCCGCATCCGCCACGGAACGGGGGGGATCAGGGACCTGGTGCCCGCGGCCGGAGGGCTCGCCGAGGTCAGCGACGACACGCAGATGACCCTGTTCACCGCGGAGGGCCTGCTCGACGCCGGCGACGTGCGTGGGGGCGGGGGGAGCGTCGGGGACAGGGGAGACCGGGGGGCGGTCGCTTCCGTCCACCGCGCGTACCTCCGCTGGCTCCGGACCCAGGGAGGCCGGTCGGAGCACCCGGCCTTCTCCGAGCCCCACACGGGGGGCCTGTTCGCCGTTTCCCGCGTGCACGCGGTCCGGGCGCCGGGCAATACCTGCCTGTCCGCCCTCCGCGGGCCGCACGCCGGGACGGTCGAGGCGCCGGTGAACGACAGCAAGGGCTGCGGGGGGGTCATGCGCGCCGCGCCCGCGGGCCTGTTCGCGCGGGACGTCGCGTCTGCGTTCGGCCTCGGGTGCGACGTCGCCGCGCTGACGCACGGGCACCCGAGCGGGTACCTGTCCGCGGGCGTGCTCGCGGCCGCGGTCCGTGCGATCGTCGAGGGGGCCTCGCTGCCGGCCGCGCTCGACGCGGCGACCGCGGAGCTGAGGCGGAGGCCGCGGCACGAGGAGTGCCTCGCCGCGCTCGAGCGGGGCCGCGCGCTGGCCGCGTCGTGCGGGCTGGCGCCGCCCGCCCCGGAGGCGCTGCACCGTCTCGGCGGCGGCTGGGTCGGCGAGGAGGCGCTCGCGATCGCGGCCTGCTGCGCGCTCGCCGCGCCGGACTTCGAGTCCGCGCTGATCGCGGCCGTGAACCACTCCGGGGACAGCGACAGCACCGGCTCGATCGCGGGCAACCTGCTCGGGGCGGCGCTCGGCGTCGAGGCCATCCCGCGGCGGTGGCTCGATCGGGTCGAGCTGCGGGCGGAGACCGAGGGCCTGGCGGACCGCCTGCGGGCGGCGTAGGGGGACAGCCGTCACGCAGCGCTCGTGGACGTGGACGGGGACGGCGACCTGGACGCGGTGGTCGCGAACGCGTTCTCGCAGACCGCGCTGTACCTGACCCTGTGAGCCGGGGTTCGCCCTTGTCCGGAGGTACCGCGGATGACCGAGATCCTCGTCGTGGCCCCCCTGGATGCGACGTCCGACGGCCCCGTGGCGCGCCGGGCGGACGGTCGGGACCAGCCGGTCCACCTGCGGCAGGGCTCGCTCGACGGCGCGTGCGGCCCGTACTCCCTGTTCATGGCGATGATCGTGGCCGGACTCGCGGACCGGGACGACCTGCTGCCGGTCCGGCGGCGCGACGGCCGCACCCGGCTGGGCCGCGTGATGCGGCGGCTCGACGAGGTCGGCGCCCTCTTCCAGGGCGGCCTGGACGAGGAGGGTCTGCGCCGCGCCCTGGTGGCCGCGTGCGGCAAGCGGTTCGAGTTCCAGCACGGCCTGACCGCGATGTTCTCCGGCAGGGACACCCCGACCTTCGTGCGCGAGCACGTCGAGGCGAGCCGCCCGGTGCTGCTGAAGCTCGCGTGGGGCGAGGGCGACGCCACGGGCGCGCACTGGGTCGTCGTGATCGGGCTCGAGTACGAGCGCTGGAGCGACGAGGGGCGCGAGCTGTGCCGGTTCCTGGTCCTGGACCCCGAGGCCCCGGCGCCGACCGTGTGCGCCTGGAACGGGGTGGTCGATGCGCGGCCCTCGCGCGGCGGGTACTGGTGGTGGACGGCCCGGCGCGCCGTGCGGCTCGACGCCGCGTTCGCGGTGGGCGGCCCGGACCCGGACGGGATGGAGGTCGAGTTCGAGCCCGCGCACGGTCCGTCAGGATCGTGACGCCGTGACGCACCGCGTCGCGCCCCCCGGCCGGGACGCCCCCTATCCTCCCCCCAACCGGACCCACGCAACACCCTGATCTGCCAGTACTCCCCGTACCCGTGCCAGTGCCCGTTCCCGCACCCGTCCCGATCCTGCACTTTGCGCTTGCATCTGGCCCGCTCCTTGCGGAATAGTGCGCCGTTCGGCGCGACGGCGCGCCGGACGGTGCCGTGCTGCCGGAATGGAGGCACCATGGAACGACGAAGGCTGCTCCGGTCAACGGGCATGGTCGCGCTTGCGCTCGCTGCCGCGGCGCCGGCGTGGGGCCTGGAGGGCGCCGTCCCGGCGGATGCCGCGGCGACCCCCGCCGCCGCGACGACCGCGGACACGACCTCGACGGTCGCGACCGCGGCGGGTGCCAAGGCCCCGTGGCGCGGGTCGCTGCTGGCCTTGCGCACGGAGACGACGCTGCTCACGCTCGACCGCGGCGCGGAGCTGACCTACAACCCCTACGTCGCGATGAGCTTCGAGGCGCGCCCGCGCTGGTGGTTCGGCGACGTCTTCTACCTCGCGCTCGACTTCTCGCTGGTGCGCGAGCTGACGGACTCGGACGACACCACGATGGCGGGCGAGACCTGGCTCGGCGACGTCAACGTCGGGGGCGGCGCCGCGAAGTTCTGGACCGTCCCGTGGGTCGGCATCGACATCAGCGCGGACCTGCGCGTCATCACCCCGACCAGCAAGCTGTCGCGGGCCCGCACGATGCAGGCGGCGCTGCGCGGCGGAGTCACGCTGTCGCGGACCTTCCCGGTGCTGTCCGGCCTCACGGTCTCCTACCTCTGCCAGGGCACCGGCTACTTCCACCGCCACACCACGTCGGAGCTGTCGTCGCCCCTCATCTCGGGGTGCGGCAGCGAGGACGGCTCGTGCGACCGCTTCGCGAACTCGGGCGTCCGCAACTCGATGTTCCGCCTGGGCAACGCGGCCACGATCAGCATGGACTTCCTGCCGTGGCTCGGGCTGGACGCGACCGCGATGCACCGGCTCGACTTCCTGTACCCGGCGGCCGACGGCGACCCGCGCATCAGCTACGTGCCCCAGGAGCCGACCGACCGCCGCCACTCGCTCGTCTACGAGATCGAGCTGCGGTTCCAGCCGATGAAGAGCCTCGGGATCGGCGTGGGCGTGTCCTCGCTGAACCCGCTCCAGGCTCCGGATTCCAGCCGCTACGAGCCGTTCGTGAACCGCTACACCATGGCGTACCTGGAACTGCGACTGCCGGTCGACGGCCTGGTCTCTCAGATAAGAGGGGAGGACTGACATGAAGAAGCTCGCTTTCCTGTTCGCGTCGTTCGCGGTGCTGGGAGGGATGCTCGCGGCGGCCGGCTGCGCCACGGAGCGCTCGCCGATCGACCGCGTGCAGCCGTTCGCGCTGTCGAAGGCGTTCTTCGTCGGCGCGGACTTCAAGGACACGAAGGACGACCCCGAGTTCTGGTACCAGGCGACCCTGGTCGACGTCGGCTACGGCGCGGCCCAGGACGGCGTGTTCACCTCGACCTACGCCCAGCCGATCGCCCGCATCAAGTGGGAGATCACCGAGGACTACCTGATCGCGCGCCTCGCCTACGAGCGGATCGCCGGGTCCGACGGCAAGGGCGTGGGCGGGCCGGTCCAGGACGGCGTGGTCGTGGCGATGTACGCGATCGACAGCCACTTCGACATCGCCAACGCCTACAACCCGACGACCGGCGAGAAGCTGAACATCATCGAGGAGAACGACTCGGACCGCCCGTGGAACCTGCGCACCTACTTCCACGTGGACTTCTCGAAAAACGAGAACACCGACTCCTACGACTTCGACCTGCTCTCGTCGATGGGCGTCTACGGCGGCGTCGAGTACGAGTCGCAGGCCTACTACGTGGACGACCCGAGCCACCCGGACGCCCCGCGGTTCGAGCTGGACGCCGGCTACTTCGACGTGACCAACAAGGCGTTCGCGAAGCCGAAGCTGATCGACCTGTCGCACCTCGGGTGGGGCATCGACTCGTTCCCTGCGTGCATGATGGACCCGGACTTCGCGGGCGGCACCGGCCCGAACGGGTCGTGCAACCCGGTCGAGCTGACCATCCGCTCGTCCTTCCGCCGCGTCGTGGACGACGACTACGAGCCGGTCGAGTGGGACGGCTTCCGGTTCCAGGCTTACGGCGGCTTCACCACGGACCGCCACGGCTACGCGCGCAACTACGGCATGACCGACGAGATGTGGCACCGCTTCCTGTCCCGCTTCCAGATCTGGGAGCGCACACACCGCTACGCGGACCCGGCCGCGATGACCGGCCACATCCCGTGCTTCACCCCCGGCACCACCCCGTTCGGCTCGGACCCGCACCGCGACGAGAACAAGGACGGGACCGAGGACGAGTGCGCGGACGCGGGCGCCGGCTCCCGGTGCGACGAGTTCAAGCAGCGCTGCACCCTGCCCTACGCCGAGCGCACCCCGAAGACGCTCGCCTGGTACTACGCGAGCGGCTCCGACCCGGACTACTTCGAGGCGACCGGGCGCGCGGCGCACGAGTGGGACGTGGCGCTCCGCACCGCGGTCCGCGCGGCGCAGTACGGCGAGTGCAGGGCCACGAACGGCCAGGACTGCGAGGGCCGCTTCCCCATGTACTGGGGCCAGCAGGATGAGAACGACGACGCCATGGCGCTCGCCTACGAGGTGGACGGCTGCCGCCTCGGCACCGCGTACCCGGAGAAGGGCCGCGACGAGGGGGCGTGCACCGCGCTGGCGGACGAAATCGGCGCGGCGCGCGGCTACTCGGCGGGCGTGATCTCGATCGCGAAGATGGCCGAGATGATCGTGCTCTGCCACAGCCCGGTCGAGGCCGGCGACCCGGGCGCGTGCGGCGGGCCGCGCCTTCCCGACGGCATGACGGCCGCCGGCTGCAAGGAGGCGTGGGACAAGGGAGACCGCGCCACGCTCGCGACCTGCGACGGCGCGCTGACCGTGCGCCGCGGCGACATCCGGTTCCACATCCTGAACGTGGTCGAGGAGCCGCAGACCCCGAGCCCGTGGGGCATCATGACCGACTCCGAGGACCCCCTGACCGGCCAGACCATCGCGTCGTGCGCGAACGTGTGGTCGTACGTGACCGAGCTGTGGGCGCGGGGGACCGTTGACCGGCTGCGCTACATCAAGGGCGAGCTGAAGACCGAGGAGGTCACCGAGGGCGTGGACGTGGCCGAGTGGGCGCGCGCCGCCGAGGCCGCCTCCGGGGGGGGCGTGCTCCCGAAGCTGACCGCCGAGGACCGCGACCGGATGCTCGCGGAGTTCGGGCGCGCCGGCATCGACCCGGGCGCGGCGACCGCGGAGCCCGGCGCGCCGGCGGCCCCGCTCGATCCGGCGATCGTGGAAGCGGCCGCGAAGCTCCGGGACGACGCGAAGGGGATCCTGGCGACCGCGGACCGCACGGCGTCGATGTCGCCGACCTACCTGGCCCGCGCGCGCCACGCCCACGGCAGCGCGATGGAGGCCGAGCTGCTGACCCCGATGGTGCGGCAGCTCCACGGGACCGAGGGCCTGCCGATGACCGGGGCGGCGCTCGACATGGCGTCCCCGCTGCGGGGGGGGAACCCGACGCTGGCGCGCGAGCTGCGCAACCTGCGCGAGAACGCGCTCGCCGAGCGCGGCGCCTGCATCCTGCGCGAGGCCGAGGCCCCGCTCGGGCTCGCCCCGCTGGCCGACATCCTCGAGGCGAAGTTCGGCGCGTTCAACCCCGCGGACCCGAAGCCGGTCCAGGAGGAGCGCGCGTCGCGGATGGCCCGCTTCGTGGCGCAGCGCGCGCACTACTCCGTGGTCGCGCACGAGATGGGCCACTCGGTCGGGCACCGGCACAACTTCGTGTCGTCGTCCGACGCCTGGAACTACAAGGCGCAGTACTGGCAGCTCCGCACGAAGAACGCGTCGGTGATGGCGCCGTGCACCTCCCTGTCGTCGGACGGCGAGGACTGCGTGGGCCCGCGCTACTTCGACCCGGTCACGAAGAACGAGCGCGACAACCTGATCTGGATGTTCATGACCTCGTCCATCATGGAGTACCCCGGGGAGACCACCCAGGATTTCCTGGCGCTCGGCGCGTGGGACTTCGCGGCGACGCGCAGCTTCTACGGCGACGTGACCGCGGTCTATCGCGACGAGTCGTGGAAGGCCGGGACCGACAAGGCGAACCTCGCGCTCGCGAAGATGGACAACTTCGGCGGCATCCTGGGCATCACGCACCGCATGGGGCAGGACGACGTCCACTACACCGCGCTCCAGCGCTACGCCGAGATGATCAAGGACTGCGCGCCGGTGGACAAGGACGCCTTCCGGCCGGGCGGGTGGAACGAGGAGCGCGACGGCGTGTGGCACCCGGTGCTCGACGGCCAGCTCGTGGCCGTGGACGGCGAGTGGAAGCGCTGCAAGCAGCCGCAGGTGGACTACGTGCGGTGGCAGGACCTCAAGATGCCCGAGGGCTTCGGCGGGTACTTCCGGTCCGACCGCGGCGTGGACGGCGCCGGCCGCGTGCGCGTGCCCTACGGGTTCGCGACCGACCGGTGGGCGGACCTCGGGAACCTGTCGGTCTACCGCCACGACAACGGCGCGGACGCCTACGAGATCTTCGACTTCCTGGTCACCCAGCAGGAGGTGAACCACATCTTCGACAACTACCGCCGCGGCCGCGAGACCTTCAGCGTCCGGAACGCGTCGAACCGGACGCTCACCCGCTACAACGAGAAGATGCGGGACGGCGCGAAGGGCCTGACCCTGATGCGCAACATCTACCGGGACTTCTCGCTCGCGCAGGGCTACAACTTCGACCAGTTCTGGCCGTCGATCGGCCCGATGTTCTTCCCGGACAACATCCTCGCGTCCGGCATGGTGTTCGACCACTTCACCCGGACCCTGACGCGGCCGCAGGCGGGCGCGCACTTCGTCGAGGCCGGCACGGACTTCCTCCAGGCCGCGGACGACTACGTCGGCAACCCCGGCGCGACCCGCGTGACCATCCCGAACGGCGTCAAGGGCACCTTCGCCGGCATCGTGCCCGGCGGCCGCCCGGTCGAGAACCGGCTCGCCGAGGGCATGGGCGAGTACGACAGCGAGTACACGGTCAACGCGGGCTCGTACTACGACAAGATGTGGGCGCCGATGCTGTTCTCCGAGTCCGTGGACAACTTCATCTCGGACTCGCGCATGGACTTCGTAGACTCGCGGTACCGCGCCTGCTCGCTCGCGGACCTGTTCCCGGAGGGGTACCGGCGGCTGCTCGCGAACATGCTGACCGGCGACCGCTTCATCAAGGGGCCGCGCGTCGAGGCGGACAACTCCGGCAAGCCGATCCTGGACGACGCAGGCTTCCCGGCGAGCGGGATCGGCTGGACCTCGTGGTGGGGCGACGCGCCCAAGGTCTGCTTCCCGAGCGCGTCGAGCCCGATCTGCACCTCGTACGGCTCTACGGACGATTCCCCGTTCGGCGGGCACGCCGCGAGCCGCACGGCGGCCGTGGACCCGCAGGTCGGCTGGGAGCAGCAGAAGTTCCTGATCGCCATGACCCTGCTGTACCTGCCGGAGAACCAGAAGCAGCGCTGGATCAACCAGATGCGCGTGTGGGAGCTGGGCGAGGACGCGGACCCGGGGTTCGAGAACCGGATCGAGTTCCACGACCCCTACGGCAAGGTCCATGTCGCGAAGACCTTCGGCAAGGAGACCATCTTCGGCAGGACCGTGCAGAAGGGCGTGGCCGCGCGCGTGCTCGAGTACGCGAACCAGCTCGTCGAGGCCGCGTTCGTGACGACCACGGACGGCGTCCCGGACCTGGACGGCGACAAGAAGCCCGACTGGGCGATCCCGGTGCTGAACCCCGAGACCGGCGAGCCCATGGTCCGCTTCGACCCGACCGTGTCCGCGATCCAGAACGGGTACGTCTACCCGAACGGCATCGACGGCTGCAACAAGGACGACAGCTCCGCGTGCACGTGCGCCGCGAACCGGGCGTGCGTCGAGCTGGAGGACTACGCCTCCCTGCCGTTCTTCCTGCGGCAGGCCATGCACGCCTACGGGCTCGCGGATCCGGCTCCGAAGGGCCTCTATTGACGGGGACGGGCACGGGGACGTGGAATCAGTCTCCCGGGTCCTCGGGCGGGTCGGGCGGGACGTGGACGTCGGGGATCTCGCCCTTGCGCATCAGCTCGAGGTCGGACCTCGCCTTCCGCACCTTCTGCTGGCCGAAGCGCAGCCGCCGCTCGCCCTCGAACACCTCCAGGAACCGCTCCATCTCCCTGATCGCGCGCGGGAGGTCGCTCGACCGGTAGATCAGGGATCGGCAGTAGTTGATGTCGGGCTCCTGGTACGCGTAGGGCTCGAGCGCGTCCATCATCCGGTGCGCGGTGTCGCGGTCGCCCGCGAAGAAGTGCGCCATCGCCAGGTACATCGCGGCCCGCGGCTCGTCCGGCAGCGCGCCCGCGACGAGCTTCAGGTGCGGGATCACGGCCTTGTAGTCCTTCTGGTAGTACAGGCCGAGCCCGGCGAGGTACGTCGCGACGATGTCGGACGGGTCCGCGGCGGCGCGCCTGGCCAGCCTCGCCACCCGCGCCGCGTCGAGCCGGCCGGACACCAGCCACGCGGTCCCGTACTGGCCGATGAACGTGGGGTAGCCCGGGTCGAAGGCCGCGAGCCGGTCCCAGATCTCGACCGCCCGGTCGAGCTTGCGCCGGTCGTAGTAGAACGTGCCCCACAGGAACAGGGCGTCCGGGTCCTTCGGGGCCCCCGCCAGCGCGGCCTTCGCGGCCGCATCGACCGCAGCCGCGTCCCCGGCCGCCGCGGCGAGCTTCAGCCGCAGCAGCCGCAGGCAGCGCGGCTCGCCCTTCGCGGGCTTGGGGACCTCGGCCAGCGCCTCCGCGACCTTGCCATCCAGCGCGCGGGTCACCAGCGGCGCGAGCGCGGCGCACGCCGCGTCCTGCTGCGCGCCCTGCCCCGCGGCGAGCGTGGCCCGGTTCAGCGGGTGGATCGGCGTGGCCGCGAGCCGGAGCCGGCGCCGCCACTCGAACCCGCCCTCCGCGGCCTTCAGGCGCTCGGCCACCGCCTTCGCGAGCGGCCCCGTCGCGCCCGGCCCGGCCCACACCGCGAACCTGCCGGTCGGCACCTGCGGCAGCTTCCGCGGCACGCCCGGGTGCGCCAGCACGACCTCCGCGGTCCCGCCGTCCGGCGCCTTGAACACGATCCGCGCGGCGTCCGGGCCGACCCGGATCGCCTCCGGCACCAGCCCGCCCGGGAAGCCCCCGGGGCCCGGATCGGCGGCCGCCTTGAACACCGCCTCGAAGCCGGCCGGGATCACCATGTCCGCCGGGTCCGGCTTCTTGACCGCGCCCCGGGGCGGATCGCCCGGGGCCACCGCGAGCGCGAGCACGACCGTGACGAGGTGCACCACTGGTAGATCCTACCTCCTTGCGCCGGAGTATAGCCGATCGGCGGCTACCGGTACGCGGGCGCACCGACGCCACCGGCGCCACCCGTACCCGTACCCGTGCCGCTCCGGCTGCTTGCAGGGAGGCGCGATCCGGCAGACCTTGTCGAGGATCTCCAGGGAAGCGCGCTGCGGATCGCGCAGACTCAGGCGTCCCGCGATGGCGTCGACCTCCCGGCTCATCTCTCGCCTCCCGTACCGAACAACAGGAGTTCCTGGACGTTCACCCTCTTCTTGCGTCGAGTTGCGGGAGTCGTTCCCGGCTTCGCCGGGGCCGAAGTTGGCTCAGGAAGCGCGTCCTCGCTCATGACGCGCTGAACGTTCAAGCTGTAGTCGTCCCTGCCCCATTCGCAGCGCGCCAGTACCGCCGCCGGAATCCTCTTCACGGTCAGGTTCGGAAACATGTCGGGCTTGGCGCCGAACGCCGAGCAGCACACGAGCAACGTCCGCTCGGGGCCGACCTCGTCACTGATCCCCTGGAGTTGCTCGTGCGTCAGGGTCTGCGTCGTGACGTAGATGTAGTCGCGCTCCGTGGACTGCCCGTGCTGCCAGAACGCCGTCTGGCTCGGTGAGTACCGGAAACCCTCCAGCTTGCATACCGCCTCGGCCAGGCGAGCGCCTGCGTCCGGGCCGCGCCTGTAAGGCTCCGCGATGACCCAGTTGCCCCACCTGTCCCGTGCGAGAAGGGAGGGAGCGAGACGGTAGAACCGGAAGCCGCCCCCCCCGTTCCAACCCACGGCCCCCGTGATTCCGCCCGGATCCTCGCCGTCAACAACCTTCCTGAGCCTCGGGACGCAGTGCGTGACCGCGTGATCGCCGAGTTCGATCCCGATCCACCGGCGCCGCGTCTTGTGGGCCACGGCCGCCGTTGTGCCGGAGCCGAGGAAGGAGTCCAGCACGAGGTCTCCCTCCTCGGTGACCGCGTCGATGAGCAGTTGGACCAGTTTTTCCGGCTTCGGGTAGTCGAATGCCTCGCGGCCGAAGAGAGCGATGCTCTCCGCGTTGGAATCCTCGTAGGTGGCCATCTGGTAATGGGCAATCGACAAGAGGTTCTTGAGCTTCTTGTCGTCACCGCCGGCCTTGATGTGGTTCGGCCTGAAGGGAACCCTGCTGATCACGAGTTCCTCGCCGGCAGCGACGATCTCATCCAGCCTCTTCTGGGAGTACCGCCACTCCCCCTCGAGCCTGAACGCCTCCCGATTCGTGCCGCCTTCCACGACCACTTCGTCGAGGAGACGAGTGACGATGTTGCCTTCGGACATGTCCTGCGGCTGGTAGCGTCCGTCCGGGCAGCGGAACCTCACCGATCCCGCGGGGAAACGAAGGACTTGCAGGCTGTTACCCGCGTTGTTGAGCGGGTACTTCTTGCCCTCGGTGGTCAGCCCGCCGACGAAGGGCGGAGCTTGCGTCCTGTCGGGCGAGTAGGCGAGAATGAACTCGGTAACGACGCCCATGTTCGCGTTCAGAAACGAAGGCTTCTTCTTCTTCTCCCAGACGAACTGCCCGCAGTAGTTGCGACGCCCGAACACCTCGTCCATCAGAACCTTCAGGTAGGCGTGCTCGGTGTCGTCGATGTGCACGAAGATCACGCCGTCCGATCGCAAGAGTCTCCGCAGCGACTCCAGCCGTTCCCTCATGAGTCCCAGCCAGATCGAATGCTCGATCCCGTCTTCGTAGTGCTGGAAAGCCGCACCGGTATTGTACGGAGGGTCGATGCAGACGCACTTCACCTTCCCGGAGAACTCCGCCTCCAGGGCCTTCAGCGCGAGCAGATTGTCGCCCTGGATCAACATGTTGTCGGAGTACGCACCCGACTGCGCCCCACGCGGGCTCGCGTACGAGACGTCAGGGTCTTCGAGCAGGATCCTCGGCTCCAGGCGGGGGCGGCTTTCCTTCCCGATCCAGGTCAGCTCCAACTTCTGCCGGGCTCCTCTCATCGTGCCCTCCTGGCGCGCGTCCGAGGGGGCACAACGATTCCCCATCGCTTGCTGCCGGCCCGGGTCTGCTCCGTGCAGAGCTCGAGCAGGTCGCGGTACCTCCCGGGAAACACGCTGCCCTGGACCGCCTCGAAGTTGAGTGCCCACTCACGCCTGACCCAAGAAGGTCGGCAGAGGCGCCGCGACCACCATCCCGCTCGCGATCGCCGTCCCGCCCGGCCCTGTCACCCCTCCGGCGCCGGATCGCCTCGAGCCTCGAACTCGTCTGCCCACGCTGCGCTTCGCGGCTTCTCGCCCCTGCCATTCATCGCGCGGTTGCGGTGCCCCTGTCAACTCCGCCCTGCCGGACGCGGTATAGTCGCGGGGCGTGCGCTGCCGTGGCGCCCTGCCCCGGTGCCGCGGTGCCCCGACCCGGGACGTCCTGCGCCGCCCGGGATTCCGGAGGGTCCGTGAGCCGTTCCTCGTTGTTCCAGCGAACCGGCCTGCTGGTCGGACCGGCCGTCCTGGCGCGCCTCGCCGGGACCCGCGTCATCCTGTTCGGGGTCGGCGGCGTGGGGAGCTGGTGCGCGGAGGCCCTGATCCGCAGCGGCGTCGGACACCTCGCGATCGTGGATTCGGACTGCGTCTGCGTGACGAACGTGAACCGCCAGATCCAGGCGCTGCCGGGCCGCGTCGGGCGCCTCAAGGTCGAGGAGCTGGGCGCGCGCCTGCGCGAGATCAACCCGTCCGCGGAGGTCATGGCGCACGCGCGGCCGTACGGCCCGGACACGCGCGACACGTTCGCGATCGAGACGTACGACTACGTGCTCGACGCGATCGACTCGCTCTCGCCCAAGCTCGGCCTGATCGAGCACGCGCTCCTCGCGGGGCGGACCCTGTTCGGGACCATGGGTGCGTCGGCCAAGCTCGACCCGACGAAGGTCCGCGTCGCGTCGATCTGGGAGACCGCCGGCTGCCCGCTCGCGAGGCGCATCCGGAAGCGCCTGCGCCGCCACGGGATCACGACCGACTTCAAGGTGGTGCACAGCGAGGAGCTGCTGTTGAACCAGGGCCCCCCGACCGACTGCGGCACCGGCAACTGCCTCTGCCCGCGGTTCGCGACCCTGCCGGATGGGACGGCGGCGCCCGCGCACGGTTGGTGCAGCCGCAAGTCGTACGTGAACGGGTCCGTGGTCATGGTCACGGCCGCGTTCGGGATGGCGCTCGCGAGCCTCGTGGTCAACGACGTGGTCGCCCGCGTCGGCCCGGCGCCGGTGCGGCGCAGCGTGCGCCGGGCGGCCCCTGCCGCCGGGCGCCCGTCCCGTGCGTGACGGGCGGGACTGAGAGGGTCAGCGTCGCACCGCCGTCGTACGGACCGCGGTCGCGGTGGACGAGGCGGGTCGCGCGCCCGTCGTCGCGTACGTGCACGACTCGGGCGTCATGCCCGGCACCTGCAAGAGCCGCCTCGCGTACCTGATGAGCTGCCGGGGCGGCGACTGACCCGCGGCGGATCGCCTACGCGCTCGGCCTCTTCACGAGGTGGATCCCCAGCATCGTCGCGAAGATCGCGCCCAGCACGAG
>VGRB01000092.1 GCA_016875475.1 Deltaproteobacteria bacterium | reverse complement strand
TTTTCGGCCAGCTCCCACGCGAACTGCCCGATCCCGCAGCCCACGTCCAGGAACCGCGTCGCCCCGGGCGCGACCTCGGAGATGTGCGCGTGCACCAGGATGCGCGACGGGCCGAGCGAGACCCGCTGCACCCACAGCCCCTCGTAGCGCGCGGCCCAGAAGTCCCATATCGTCTTGCGGTCCGGGTCCGTCGCGCCGTCCGACCGCCGTCGCCCCGCGCCCATCGTCCGCTACCTCCAGATCGCGAGCTTCACGAGATACTCTAGCCCGATCCGCCACCCGTTGAACACGAGCTTCGCGAATCCCCACCACCCGTACAGGCGGCGCAGCCGGCCCGCGGTGCCCGCGGCGAGCGACGGCAGCAGGTAGAGCCGGAACAGCCACAGGTAGTAGCGGATCGGCGACAGGTGCCGCGGTCGCGACCGGAGCCGCAGCAGGTCGTAGCGCCACCAGGGCGGCGCGGGCGGGGGCACGCCCTCCTGTCGTGCGAGCGCGGTGCCCGGCAGGACCGTGTAGGTCGAGAAGGTCGCGAACGCGATCCCGCGCGAGCGCACGTAGTCGCGCAGCCGCCGGAAGTCCTCGACCCGCCAGTCGGGGTCCACGACGAACAGCGCGAACAGCTCGATCCCGAGCTTGCGGCAGATCCCGATCGTCAGGTCGTTGTCCCGCAGGCGCGCGCGCTTCCCGACCGCGGCCAGCTCCGAGTCGGTGACGAACTCGAACCCGGTGATGAGCCCGTCCACGCCCGCCAGGCGCAGTTGCGCCATCACCTCCGGGTTGCGCGCCACGAAGTCCGCTCCGCCGTAGATCACGAACCGCTTGCGGATGCCGCGCTCGCGCACGCGATCGCAGAACTCCAGCACCCGCGCGCGGCTCGACAGGAAGTTGTCGTCGAGGATGAACACGTTCTCGACCGGCAGGGCCGCGATCTCGTCCACCACCGCGTCGAGCGGGCGCGGGCCGTACCTGCCGCCGTGCTGCTCGGTGCAGAAGCAGAAGGTGCACTTCTCGTGGCAGCCGAACGCGGTCTTGACGGATGCGCAGCGCCCGTAGTGCAGGTAGCGGTAGCGGTCGGGGTGGGCCTCGAGCATCACCCTGCGCGGCACGGGCAGGGCCGCGGGGTCGAGCGGGGGGCCCGGGTTGCGGACGAGCCGGCCGTCCCGCCGGAACGCCGCGCCGGGGAGGTCGTCGAACGGCCGGCCTTCGCGGATGCGGTCGCAGGCGAGCCGCACGCCGGTGAGCGCGTCCGCGAAGAAGACCCCGTCGATGCAGGGGGAGTCGAAGTGCTCGGGCACGACCTCCGCGTGCGGCCCGCCGACCAGGACCGCGGGGGGGGACGCCAGGCGCTTCAGGCGCTCCGCGGTCTCGATCACGGTCGCGACGTTCGTGACGTAGGACGTCGCGAGCACCACGTCGGCCCCGACGGCGCGCGCCACGCGGACCGGGTCGCGGCGGTCCGTCATGCCGTCGAGCAGGATCACGTCGTCCGCCTCCAGGACCGTGTACAGGTACTCCAGCTCGAGCGGCTCGCAGCAGATGACGCGGTCCATGCGGATGGTCTGCCGCTCGGGCTTCGGCTTCCACGCGAGGATGCGGAGGCGGCGTGTTCCCTCGTTCGTGCCGCGCGTGCCCCCGCTCATGCCGCGGCCTCCGCGCGGAACACGTGCGTCTCGGGGACGCGGCGGGGGTATTCCAGCAGACCACTGAACCGCCGGAGGAGCGCGCGGACCAGGCGGCTCCGGTGCCACCCGAACATGCCCTTCTCGACCAGGCGCCCGCCGAGCCGGGTCTTCGGGACCTCCGCGGTCTGGCCGAGGTCGAGCGAGCGCACGCCGTCCCCGATCGCCTCGCGCACCACGGCCGCGAGCAGGTTGAAGTAGTCGAAGGCCCCGCTCTTCGCCTGGCCGCCCACCCGGTTCGTCTCGCGGTCCACGCCGCCCAGGAAGAAGGCCCGCGACGCGCCGTCAGTGACGGTTGCGTGCCACCCGAGCAGCCGCCCGTCGCGCCGGTGCGCGGTCAGGTGGAACCCGTCCGGCAGGTCGCGCAGGAAGGCCGCGTCCAGACGCTCCAGCTTCGCGCCGCTCCGCCGCCGGACGTCGAGGTACTGCGCGTGCATCGCGTCGTCGTAGGCCGCGCAGGGGAGGCGCTCGTGCGCGACGCCGTCCCACGCCGCGAGCGTCCGGTCCAGGCGGCGCCGGTAGTCGGAACGCATGGCCGCCCGGTACGCGTCGAACGAGGCGAACGGCAGGTCCAGCACGACCGCGGGCAGGGTCCGGCCTGTCGCGGCCGCGGGGGGACCGACCGGCGCGTCCAGGTTCAGGCCGACCACCAGGCCGCGCTCGCGCCGGCAGACCTCCGCGACCAGCGCGGCCGCGTCGTTCGCGTCGCCGATCACGCCGGGCGCGGAGCACGAGCACGGCACGCCCATGAACTGCACGCGCACCGGGCTCGGCAGGCGCGCGAACGTGAGGAGGTCGAGCCGGAGCGTGTAGCAGCAGCACCCGGCGACCACGCGCCCGCCGCGCGAGAGCGCGTAGTAGCGCTGGCGGCACGGGTTGCGGCGCTCCGCGTGCGCGAGGAAGGCGCGCCGCTGGAACGGCGACGAGGCGAGCGCGTCCCACCCGCCGGGCAGGTCGGCCGCGGCGTCGATCCGGACGACGGTCACAGGGGCGCCTCGTAACAGGCGTAGCGCCGGTACGGCTCGAGCGGACGGCCGCACGCCCGGCTGATGTACCGGAGCGTCATGCCGACGCAGCTCGAGTTCTCCTCGAAGATGAACCCCCCCTCGCAGAACCGGTACGGCCCGCGCCGCACGTGCTGGATCATGCGCAGGATCATCGCGCCGACCGCGGTCGATCTCCGGTGCTCCGGCAGCACCGCGATCTCGGTCAGCCGCACCGTGCGGATCGGGTTCGCGAGCCGGTACCGAGCGACGTCGAGCGCGCCGATCGACTCGTCGTTCCGCGTGACCAGCTCGTTGAAGTCCGGGTACCACAGCAGGAACCCGACCGGCTTGCCGTCGATCTCCGCGAACAGGAGGTTCTCGTCGCGGATCAGGAAGCGGAACGGGTGGAACAGCTCGAAGTCCTCGTCCGGGGTGCGGTCGGACCAGTACGGGTGTTCCCCGAACGACGCGTTGTTCAGGTGCGTGTAGATCGCGACTTCGCGCCGCAGGTTGCGCCGGTCCATCGTGCGGACGCGGACCGGACCGGGGTCGAAGGCGGTCTCCATCGCCGTGGCCAGTTCGTAGAACCCTTCGTTCTCGAAACGGAAGCTGACCATGGGCCGCGCGGTCATCCCCGCGAAGCAGTCCGGGTAGTGCGGGGGGGTCCAGTTGAACCCGAACAGCGGCGGCTCGTCGAACCGGTTCGTCAGGATGCCGCACGAGTAGTTCAGGTGCCCGTTCAGCCCGACCACGAGCCGGGGCACGCCCGGGAAGCACGCGGCCGCGGTGCGCCGCAGCGCTTCGGCCACCCCGTCGAGGCCGGGCGCCGCCTCGAAGAACGCCGCCTGGACGAAGCCGGGGAGGTTCCGATCGTGCACGAACGCGACCCGGCCCGCGACCTCGCCGCCCGCGCGGATCAGGTGCGGGCGAACCTCCGCGTGGGCGTGGAACGCGGATCGGCCTCCGACCAGCATCCGCGTCACGTCGTCCTCGGTCGAGCGCGCGCACGGCCAGGGCTTCAGGACCTCGCGGCCGGCGCGGTGGAACGCCGAAACGCCGCGGCGGTCCGCGACCGGCTCGATCGCGATCATGGAACGCACCGGATCATGCGAGGATCTCCGGCGCCCGCGGGAAGCCAAGGAACGACGTGTGCGACGACGCGCAGTACGCGCCGGCGTGTCCGAAGACCACGACGTCCCCGACCGCGGCGGGAGGCAGGTGGACGTCCCGGGCGAGGTAGTCCCGCGAGTACGTCGAGCACCCGCAAACGTCGCTGGGAACCTCCGCGCCGCCGTCCGTCCCCGTACCCGAGCCCGCCGCCCCCCCCTTGCCCGCTCCCGCTCCCTCCCCCCCCAGCAGCGACACCGGGTGCCACGCCGTATCCGGGTACAGCAGCGGTCGCGGGAACTGCGCGGCCGACGCGTTCACTCCCAGGAGCTGCCGCCCCTCCCGGAGCTTCACGTCCACCACCCTGCACGCGAAGTGCCCGGCCTCGGCGGCCACGATCCGGCCGGGCTCCAGCACCAGCCTCACGCCGCGGCCGACCGCGCGCGAGACCTCGTGCATCACGCCGGCGGCCATGCGGCCGAACGCCTCGAAGTCGAACGTCTCCCCATCGGCCGGGACGCCGAAGCCGCCGCCGAAATCCAGGTAACGCAGGCCCGGGAAGCCCGGGGCGAACGCGGCGAGGTGCCGGTAGCACTCCTCGAAGTGCGCGAGGTCGAGGATGTCGGTGCCAACGTACAGGTGCAGCCCCTCCACGTCCGGGCTGCCCTCGAGCGCGCGGATCTCGGGCAGGGTCAGGCCGAGCCGGCTCTCGCGGCCGAGGAAGTACCCCCCGCGCGTCCGGCGCGGCGCGATCAGCTCGCCGATGTTGCAGCGGATCCCGAACGGCGCGCCCTTGTGGAGCGCCCGCCACGCCGCGACCTGGCCGGGCGAGTCGAGGTTGACGGTCGCCCCGGTCTCGCGGGCTCGCCGCATGGTGCGCTCGTCGAGCGCGGACGCCGTGAACACGATCTCCGCGCCCGTGAAGCCCACGCCGAGCGCGACGTCCAGGTGCCCGAGCGAGTTCACGAACACGTGGAGCCCCGCCTCCCTGACCGCCGCGAGCACGCCGGGGCAGTCGTTCGCCATGGTCGCGAAGTGCACGGACTTGTCCGGCCAGGGGACCGCGAGGAAGCTCCGCGCGACCCGGGCGATCCCCGTCCGATCATAGAGGTAGAAGGGCCCGTCGCGGAGGGTCGCCTCGGCCAGGATTCGCGTTTCGACCTCGGGAGGGAGCCGGTGCACTGCGCCACCTCGTACACGGACCGGCAGGGTATCCGAACGGGTGCGGGGAGGTCAATTCGGACAGGGCCTGCGCAAACCGGGTGCGCCGGGCCGCTGGCCGGATGTGAGGCCCGCCGGCCCGGCGCCCACCGCCCACGCAACTCCCCGACTCCCTTCGGCTGCACGGCGGGTTGAAGGCGCGCCGGAGGGCCGCGCTCACGGGCGGGGCGGAGGCCGGTCGGGCGATCGCCAGGGGCGCGTGCCCGGCGGCTCGGACGCGAGGTCGCACACGAGCACCGCGAAGTCCGCGTGCCGGAACTCGGCCACGGGGTGGAGGCCCCGCGCCTTCCAGACGTAGAGGCGGTCCACCGCGACGAAGCGGTGCTCGGGCCGCGTGCCGAAGTCGAAGGGCTCGGGCGTGACCAGTCCTCCCCAGTCGTACATGGGCAGGTCGGAGTAGTAGCCGATCGTGCCGACCTCGACGCTCGCGACCACGTCGGTCGGCTTCGCGTGGTCGATCAGGTACGCGGCGGTCGCCCGGTAGGCGCGGTCGCGGCCGCCGCCCCAGTAGGTCGCGTCGTACTCCGCGGACGCGGTCGCGGACCTGAGGAACCAGGCCAGGCCGAGGACGGTGACGGCGGCGATCGCGGCGATGCGGGCGGCGGGCCTCGCCGCACCGCGGATCGGCGCGGCGATTGCGGACAGCACGAGCACGGTGAAGACCAGCACGCCCGGGTAGACGTGCCAGACGTGCGACGTGTAGGGCCGCAGGAACAGGTATGCGGCGAGGTGCGCGACGCCCCAGGCGGGAAGCGGCCACGCACGCCGGTCGCGCCGCACGAGCACGACCGCGCCGGAGGCGGCGAGGCCCCACGCGACGGCCGCGAGCGGGACCAGCGCGCCTTCGGGGACGTCGGCCGGCGAGAACGCCTGGAGGGGGTAGGTGAGCAGGTGCCGCGCGTACTCGGCGACCGTGGCCGTGCCGACCTTGGCCGCGGCCGACTGCGGGAGCGGGCTGCCGAAGTGCCACCACGCGAAGGCGGGCCACGGCAGGGACAGGCCGAGGAACACGGCGGCGGGCCTCCATGCCGCGAGCCTGCGCTCGGCCGCGCACGCGGCGGCGACCAGCCCCCCCGCGAGGTACGCGTCCGGCCGCACGAAGCCGGCGACCGCCAGCAGGGCCGCGGCCGGCGTCCAGCGCCCGGCGCGCGCCGCGACCATGCCCCACAGGACCAGCGAGACCGCGAGGTGCGTCTCGAGCGCCACGTGGTCCATGGACAGGGCCGCGCCCGCGGCGACGCAGGCCGCGACACCCGCGGCGCCCGCCCGTCCGAGCGCGGACCGCAGCAGCCAGTACAGCGCCGCGGCCTCGGCCGCCCACCCGAGACACCCGATCACGCTCATCAGGGCCGGCAGCCCGTCGAGGCCCGCGACCGCGTAGGCGCCCGCCGACAGCAGCGCGTGGCCGGGCGCGGTCGATCCCATCACGCGCTCGCCCGGGTTGAAGACGAGGCCGAGCCCGCGCGCGAGGTTCACCCCGTAGCGGTACGAGATGTACGCGTCGTCGCAGCGGAAGTGGTGGAACGCGAGCGACAGGACGAGCGCCGTCGCGAGGGTCGCCGCCGCGGCAAGGGCGATCTCGGTGCGCGTCGTCGTCGGCGCCGGGCTCATCGGCGCGTTTTTACGCTACCGCCGGCCGCCGACCTTCAGGAACGTGCCCGCGCGGTACTCCTCGAACGCCGTCCGAAGCTCCTCCTCGGTGTTCATGACGATCGGGCCGCGCCACGCGACGGGCTCACGCAGGGGACGGCCGGACACGAGCAGGAAGCGGGCGGGACCGCCCCCGTCCTGCCGCGCCTCCACGAGGTCGCCTTCGCCGAGCCGCACGAGCGTGCCGTCGCGGTGCGGGCCGACCTGCCGCCGCTCGCGCGCCGAACCGAAGAACGCCTGCCCCTCGAACACGTAGGCGAACGTGTTGCGGTCGCGCCCGACGGGGTGCGAGAGCGAGGCGCCCCGGGGCAGCGTCACGTCCAGGTACTCGGGGTCGGTGACGATGCCGCGGACCGGCCCCTCGGCCGTGCCGACGCGACCCGCGATCACGCGCACCAGCGCGCCCCCGGGCAGTTCCACCGGCGGTACGTCCGCCGCCTTCACGTCGCGGTATCTCGGGTCCGTCATCTTGTGCGAGGCGGGGAGGAAGCCCGGGCCGGCAAGTGCCCGACGTCACGCCGGAACGTCAAGGCACGCAGTCGTCGATGGTCGTCTTCGGCCCGGACGTGCCGGTCGGCTGCGGGCGGTCCGCGAACACGTCCGAAACGCGCATCTTCTTGCACTTCGGGTCCTTGGTGACGTCGAGCCCGCGCTCGGTCAGCGGGAACTCCTCGGTCCCCGCCCACTTCGCCTCGTCGGTCGGGATCCCGATCGTGTACTTGTAGCGGAGCAGCGCGCCGGGCATGAACCCGAACGTGCCGGTCCAGAAGTTGTCGCCCGCGGTCCCGTCCCCCCCCTTGCCGTCGTCGCGCAGGCCGATCTTGTTCGGGATCCACAGCCCGAGCTTGTCCTGGTTCCCGGAGATGTAGACGATGCCCTTCCCGTTCGGCGGCGGCTTGTTGTTGATCGGGCCGTACGTGTCGAGCGCCACCTGGCCGCCGGTCGCGTCGACCACGAACGTCACGTAGACCAGCGTCGTCGGGTCCTCGAACACGACCTTGCCGGTCAGGTTCGGGGCCCAGTCGATCGTCTTGCCCCCCGACATCACGGCGGCACCGAACTCGAGCGGGTCGCCCTTGGCGATGGCGAGCGTCGCGAGCGGGATCGAGAACTCGAGGAGCTTCCCCCCCTGGACCGGCCCGCCCGCCTGGAACGCGCCAGGCGCAGTGGTCCAGCCGCCGTCCCCGTCCGCCGCGGACAGGGTCGCCTTGGCCGGCTTCTGCGACAGGTCGAGGAGCACCTCCCAGGCCGCGCCGCCGGTCACGAACCCCAGGCTGCGCCCCCACCGGTCGGTCGTGTTCGACGGCCGCTGGTCGTACGCGCCGGTCTCCGGGTCCAGGATGTGCTTGTGCGAGAAGTAGATCGCCACCGCGTAGGACGAGCCGGCCTTCTTGCTCATGTCCTCGTTCATATCGAGGCCCACGTAGAACGCGGTGTCGGTGTAGCCGTACTTCACGCTCGCGAGGTCGTCGTCCGGGTTCGCGATCGCGCCGGAGTCGTTGTCGTAGAACAGCCCGCCTTCCGACCACTCCCCGGGCGGGTTCTCCTGGCCGTCGATCGCGGGCGGCGTCGAGAACGGTCCCGTCGGCGCCTTGGCCTTGGCCTGCACGATCGGCGCGAAGTCCGGCACCTTGACGGTCGGCTTGCCCTGCTTCTCCAACCCGAGGTTCATGTTCGTGTACGTGCCGTTCAGGTGCGCGCGATACGCCATGTCGAACGGCGAGTCGTCGTTCGCCGGGCTGGTCATGTCGTCGCCGTACCACCAGAACCAGTCCGATCCCTCGGCCGCGTACATCTCCTCCCAGGCCTTGTACGCGTACCACGCGAGCGTGTCGCCCTCCGCGGGCGTGTCGGCCGCCGGGTTCGGCCGCGGGAGCCCGGACAGCTCGAGCGCCTGGCGCGTCTTCAGGAGGTACCCCCACGCGGTGTTCTCCTCCGGCTCGCCGATCCAGACCGAGAAGTTCCCCCCTATCCAGCTCCCCGGCCACAGCGGCTTCAGCTCCTTCAGGCCCGACACCGGGTGCGCGGGCACGTTGCGGCCGGGGTTGCCCAGGATGTACTCGGCTACCGTGACCGGCACGACCTCTCCGACCTGGTAGCCGTCCTGCAGCGACCGGTAGAGCGCGTGGAAGAAGCCCTTCCCGTCGTGCTCCTTCACGTAGCTCTCCCAGGCGTTCTCGCCGTCGAGGATGACGGTGACCAGCCGGTCCGCCCCTCCGAACGCGGGCGCCCGCGCGCCCACGTCCTTCATGAACTCGGCCGCGGCCTGCTGCCCCCACAACGCCTGGAACGTGAAGCCGATCTTGTTCGATATCTCCGTGTCGCGGAACACGATCGCCATCTCGCTGCCTGGTGCCGTGATCCGGTACGGCATGCACTGGAAGCACGGCGGCACGCTCTGGCCCGTGTCGTCGAGCGTGTTCTTCAGCACGTCCTGGTCGGTCGCGACCCACGTCAGCCCGTTCTGCGTGAACGCGGACACGACCGCCTCGGCCACGCTCCCCTCGCCAGGCCACATGCCCATCGGCGGCTGGCCGAACATGTCCTGGTAGTACTTCACCGACTTCGCGACCTGCGCCATCGCGTCCTCGGGGAAGCCGAACGCCGGCGCCGGCAACGTGTCGAATTCCTGGCACTTCTTCGCCTGGTCCGTCGAGTGGATCAGCGGCAGGATCGGGTGGTAGTACGGCGTGGTCGATATCTCCACCTGCCCGGTCCGCGCGTCCGGGTCGTACCGGAGCGCCTCGTGGATCGCGACCACGTTCTTCATCACCTTGTAGTTCTCGACGACCAGCCGGTTCGCGAGGTCCTCGCTCGGCGGGACCGCGAGCACGTAGGTCCCGTCCGCCTGCCTGTCCACGACGTCGGACAGGTCGACGGTCGTGCCGTCCGGCATCGCGACCGGCCCGTCGAGGAAGTCAGGGTCGAACCACGCCACCTCGAACATCACCTTCAACAGCAGCAGGTCGTCGTGCGTGTACGACGTGGGTGCGCGGTCGCGCAACGCCTTGTACTGCGGGAAGAACCGCATCACCTGGTCGGACGTGGACAGCGTGGACCACGGCGCGTTGTAGAACAGCTCGATCTGGCGGTCCGTCGGCTTCGCCGCGACCTTGCCCTCCGGGTCGGGCGTGTCGTCGAGCAGCAGGTCGATCCACGGGTCCGTGCGACCGCGGTACTTCGCCAGGAACGGCTCCTCGCGCACGCGGTTCGCCGCGAGGTCCACGAGCGGCAGCCCGTCGTCGCCCACGTCGCCGAGCCGGTCCACGTAGTACGGGATGAGCTGGTTCAGCAGCACGGGCGTCAGGTTGATGGTCATGTGGACGTCCGGGTAGCCCTCCAGCACGGAGGCCATGTCGTAGTAGTCCTTGGTCGCGTGCTTGCGCACCCACGGACCGGACAGCTCCTCGCCGGACGCGGTCGCGTACAGGGGCTGGTGCTGGTGCCAGACGATCGCGACATAGACCGACCGCTTCACCTTGGCCTTCTTGGCCTTCGGGTCGATGGGGTTCCCGGCCTCGTCGGTCACGTTCGACACCCACACCTCGTACGTGAGGTCCGGGTTGATCGCCTTGCTCGCGTCGAGCGCGAGAGTGACGAAGACCCCGTTCGGCGTCGCCCCCGTCACCGGGATGTCGGTCGAGGCGCCGCCCGACCCCTTGACCGCGAAGTTCGCGGCAACCCCCGCGGTGCCCGGGTCCAGCGGCTCCGAGAAGCGCACCGTGACGCCCTTCCCGTCGGTCGAGAACGCCGAGATCACCTGCGGCGGCGTGACGTCCGGCCCGACGTCGGGCACGAACGGCCCCTCGTCCGCGATCGGGTCCTCGCCCGGGTCGAGCGGGTTCGCCGCGTCCCCGTCCGGCTGCGGCCCGTCGTCCGGCGTCTCGCCGTCGGGCCCCGGCCCGGGCACGTCCGGCCGCCCGTCGTCCGGCAGCGGGCCGTTGTCCGCGCCTTCGCCCCCCACGCCCCACGTGCCCCCGCAGCCGAGCGCCGCAGCGAACGCCGCAGCGACGAGCGCCGCCGCCGGAATCCGGATCGTCATGTCGAGGCCTCCCCGGCCCTGTCCCGGCGGCGATTCTACCGGAAGTGGTGGAGACTCGCTGCCGCCGGTGCTGCGGTGGGGGGGGGAGGGGCCCGTGGTATGCTCCGCGCGGCGCGGCGGGGATCCTCGATGACGTGGCGGGTGTGGCGGATCGCGCTCCTCCTCCTTTGCTCCGGTACGTGCGCGCTTGTCTACCAGACCGCCTGGTTCCGCGAGATGCGACTGGTCTTCGGGATGTCCACCGCGGCGTCCGCGGCGGTGCTGGCGATCTTCATGGGGGGACTCGGCCTCGGCGGCGTGCTGCTCGGCCGGCTCGCGGACCGCCACCCGCGCCCGCTCGCGCTCTACGGCATGCTCGAGGTCGGAATCGCCCTGTCCGCCGCCGCGACCCCCTTCATGATCGGGCTCGTCCGCGTTGCCTACCTGGCCGCCGGAGGCACGCCGGAGATGGGGCTCGGGCTCGGGACCGTCGTCCGCCTGCTGCTGTCCGCGCTCGTGCTCGCGGTGCCGACCGTGCTGATGGGCGGCACGCTCCCGGCCGCGGCGCGCGCCGCCGAGACCGAGGACGACGCGGGTCGCCGCAACCTTGCGCTGCTGTATGGCATGAACACGTTCGGCGCGGTCACGGGCACCGCGCTGTCCACGCTCGTCCTGCTGGAGTTCCTGGGCAACCGCGGGATGCTCTGGGTCGCGGCCGGCGTGAACCTCGCGGTCGGCCTGGCAGCCGTCCTGATCGGCCGGCGCGAGCCCGCGCTCGCCGCCGGGGCCGCGGTCGCCGCCGGAACGGACCCCGCCGGGGCGTCCTCGCCGTCCGCCGCGCCGGCGCCCGTAGCGCGGCCCTTCCGCCGCGACGAGCCCCCGACGCCCCGCGCCTTCGCGCTCGCCGCGGCGTTCGTGGTCGGGTTCGCCTTCCTGCTGATGGAGCTGGTCTGGTACCGCATGCTCGCGCCGCTCCTGGGCGGCTCCTCGTACACGTTCGGCCTGATCCTCGCGGTCGCGCTGCTCGGCATCGGGCTCGGCGGCGCGGTCGCGTCGCTGCTCTCCCGCGACCGGCCGCCCACGCTCGCGGGCTTCGCGCTCACCTGCTCGCTGGAGGCGGTGATGCTCGCGATCCCGTTCGCGCTCGGGGACCGCGTCGCGCTCGGCGCGCTTTTCCTGCGATCGCTCGGAACGCTCGGGTTCCAGGCGCAGGTACTGGCCTGGGCCGCAATCGCCTCGGTCGTGGTCCTGCCCGCCGCGTTCGTGGCCGGCGTGCAGTTCCCGCTCCTGATCGGGCTCCTCGGCCGCGGCCGCCACGGCGTCGGGAGAGACACCGGCGCCGCGTACGCGTGGAACACCGGCGGCGCGATCCTCGGGTCGCTCGCGGGGGGGTTCGGCCTGCTCCCGCTGCTGACCGCGACCGGCGCGTGGCGGCTCGCCGCCGGCGTGCTGGCCGCCCTGGGCGTCGCGGCGGCCGTGACGGCGGCGTGGCTCGGCGGCCGGCTGCGGTTCCCGGGGATCGCGGGGGTTGCGGCGCCGCTGCTCGCCGGGCTCGCGGTGCTCGCACTGACCGCGGACGGCCCGACCGCGGCGTGGCGCCATTCGGCCATCGGCGCGGGACGTTCGCGCGTGTCGGACACGACCGGGAACGGGGTGCGCGAGTGGCTGAACGGCCGCCGCCGCGACATCCGGTGGTCCGCGGACGGCGTGGAGTCGTCGATCGGCCTGTCCGGGTCGGACGGCTGGTCGTTCCTGGTCGCGGGCAAGAGCGACGGGAACGCGCGCGGCGACGCGCCGACCCAGGTGATGGGCGGGCTCGTCGGGGCCCTCCTGCACCCGGAGCCGAAGACCGCGTTCGTCGTCGGGCTCGGGACCGGCAGCACCGCGGGCTGGCTCGCGGCCGTACCGTCGATCGAGCGGGTGGACGTCGCGGAGCTGGAGCCGGCCGTGGTCGAGGTCGCGCGGTACTGCGCCCCGGTCAACCACGACGCGCTCGACGACCCCAAGCTGTCCGTGTTCCTGGGCGACGCCCGCGAGGCGCTGCTCGCGTCGTCCCGCACCTACGACATCGTGTTCTCCGAGCCGTCGAACCCGTTCCGCGCCGGGATCTCGAGCCTGTTCACGCTCGAGTTCTACGTGGCGGCGCGCGCGAGGCTGTCCGAGGGGGGGATCTTCCTCCAGTGGCTCCAGGCGTACGAGGTCGATGCCGCGACCGTGCGCACGGTCATCGCGACGCTCGCCCGCGTGTTCGACTCGGTCGAGACGTGGCGGACCAAGGGCGGCGACCTGCTGCTCGTGGCGAGCCGCGCCCCGATCCCGCTCGACGTGCCTCGGCTGCGCGAGCGGGTCGCGACCGAGCCGTTCCGGTCCGCGGCGCTCGCCACGTGGCGGGCGGTCACGCTCGAGGACGTGCTCGCTCACTTCGTGGCGCGCGACTCCCTCGCGCGGACGATCGCGGCGTGGGAGGGCGACGCGCTCAACACGGACGACATGAACCTCGTCGAGTTCGGGTTCGCGCGGACGCTCGGCCGCAAGTACTTCGACGTGGACGAGCTGATCGGGACGGCGCGGACCCGCGGCGAGCACCGCCCCCTCCTGGCGGGCGGCGAGGTGGACTGGGTCAGGGTCGAGGACGCGGCCGCCATCGCGTCGGTCGCCGACGACACGAGCCCGGATTCGCCCGACTGGCTGACCGCGCCCCAGCGCTTCCGGGTCCAGGCCCTGTCCGCGTTCCTGGACGGCGACCTCCCGGGCGTGCTGACCGCCTGGCGTGCGCAGGACCGGGCGCCCGAGAACCCGATCGAGGTCGCCGCGGTGGCCGAGGCCACGGCCGAGGCCGGGGACCCGGGCGCGGTCGCGCTGGCCGAGCGGCTGCGGGAGTGGGAGCCGGCCGAGGCGGACCTGGTGCTCGCCCGCCTGGCCGCGCGGCAGGGCCGGGACGGCGAGGCGGCGGACCTGCTCGTGGCCGCGTTCGAACGGTTCCGGACCGACCCGTGGCCCCTGCCCGCGATGATGCGCCGGTCGCTCTCGCTCGCCTCCGAGGTCGCGGGCCGCGACAAGGCGGCGGGTGCGCGGATCGTCTCCGCCCTGGCGCACCCCTTCTCCGTCTCGAACCTCGACGACCTGCGCGCCCAGACCGCGGCCGGGATCGCGACCAGCGTCGGCGAGCCCCTCCCGTGCGCCGACCTCTACGGGGTGCTGGAGCCGCACGTCCCGTGGCGCCTCGCGTTCCTGAAGGCGCGGGCGGAATGCTACGCGAGGACCGAGGACCTCCGCGTGGTCGCGGCCGTCGCCGAACTGATGGAGTTCCTCGCGGCCGAACCGATGGAGTTCGGGGCGGGGCTGTAGTGCCGGAGGGGGGTCTCCCGAAAGTGGTCGCCGCGCCTCGGATCCATCACCGCGGCACGATCTCCACCACGTGACGGCCGCCGGTGCGCGGCGTGGTCACGGACAGGACCTCGCGCTCCGCGTCCCAGGCCGCGGACCACGTCCCCTCCGCGCCGGAGGCGAAAACGCGGAAGCCCGCGTCTCCTCCGGGGGGGTAGTGGCGACGTGCGGGCACGTAGATGTCCCCGGCGCCCTGCACGCCGTCGCGGTCCTCGAACTCCAGGCGGAACGCGCGCGTCGCCGGGTCGTACGGCCAGGCGATCGGCACGCCCGCGACGGCGCGCGGGCAGGGGCGCACCACAGCGTCCGCGGACGGGCGGTCCGCGCCGGTCGCGCCGTCGAACAGCCCCCAGGTCCCTCCGTCGTATGCCCAGTAGGACCACCCGGCCCGCATCCGGTCGGCCATGGCGAGGACCGCGCAGGCGACGCACGCCGCCGCGCACCCGGCCGCGCGCGCACCGGTCGCGCGCGCACCGGTCGCGACGCGCCTCCGCCGGACGGAGCCCGCAAGGAACGCGGCGAGCGACAGCACGACCACGACCGGACCTCCCGCACCGGCATCCGACGCCCCGGCCGCGCACGCCTTGGCGCCGCGGGGACGCGGGGAGATCGGCTCGCCCGGCTCCTCGTCCGGACCGGGCTCCTCGCCGGTGGCGGGGACGTCGTTCGCCGGCGCGTCCGGGGGAGGCGCGTCGGGGACGGGATCGGACGCGGGTTCGGGACCGGGATCGGGTACGGGTTCGGGAGAGGCTTCCGGCTCGGGATCGGACGCGGGTTCGGGATCGGGTACGGGTTCGGGTTCGGGAGAGGCTTCCGGCTCGGGTTCGGGTACGGGTTCGGACACCGGGTCGGGGTCCGGCGAGGCGACGCCGACCTCGAACGCGACCAGCGCGCGCCCCTCGGCCCCGGCGAGGTCCTGCGCCGCCACCTTCGCCACGTGCGCGCCGTCCGGGAATGCCCCCGAAACCACCGGCGAATCCGACCACGCGGTGTCCCACGCTCCGTCGTAGTCGA
>VGRB01000091.1 GCA_016875475.1 Deltaproteobacteria bacterium | reverse complement strand
TTTTGTCGCCGGACGGCAAGACCCTCGTGTTCGCGCTGGTGGAAGGGGACGAGCTGAGGCTCTACAAGCACGACCTGGAGACCGACGTGCGCACCTACTCGGTCCTCCTCTCCGCGCCGAGCCCCTATGCCGAGACGAAGTGCTACAACCGCGCCCCCTGGCAGTACACGACCGTGCTGCCGCCGCTCCGATTCACGCCGGACGGGGCGGACGTGGTGTTCCTCGGGCTCGCGGCGTGCGACGAGAACCGCGAGAAGCCCTGGACGAACATCGTGAGGATCGCGCTCGCCCGCATCGGGACCGGGGCGAAGCTCGCCGCCTCCGACCTGCGCCTCGTGACCGACAACCCGACCGGGAACGTGGCCCGCTGCGTGTCGATGTCGTGGTTCGACCTGTCGCCGTCCGGCGAGCACGTCGCGTTCGTCGGCACGCCGACGCTCCAGGACGACGGCAGGACGCCGATCAAGGACACGGACAACCGTCACCGCTCGGCCGCCGAGGTCTACGTGACCCGGACCGACGGGACCGCGCTGCCCGTGCAGATCACGAACAACCTGCTCTGGCTCGCCACCTCGGTGGACGCGATCGCGACGCCGTTGTAAGGCGGGCCTGCCCAGCCCCGCCGGCCTACACCATCGCCGCCAGGATCGCGTGCAGTTCGCCGATCGAGCGGGCCTCGACGCGGGTCGCGTGCCCGGGGTCCGGGTCGAGCGAGTGGTAGCCGCCCGGGTAGCGGGCGCGGACGGTCCGCCAGCCGCAGGCCTCGGCAGGGGGGAAGTCCCTCGCCGGGGTGTCGCCGACGTGGACCGCCTCGGGGCCCGCGACGCCGGTCGTCCGCTCGACGAGCCGGAACGCGGCCGGGTCCGGCTTCGGAGCGGCGCGGCCCTCCACGTCGCCGGTGAAGACGACCGTCTCGAACAGGTGCGCGAGCCGGAGCGCGGCGACCTTGCGGCGCTGCACGTCCGGGTAGCCGTCCGTGACGAGCGCGAGACGCGCGCCGCGGGCGCGGAGGTCTTCGAGCATCTCCGGTGCGCCGGAAAACGGCGCGATTGCGGGCGCATGGTCGCGGAAGGCGCGGACCAGCCGCGCCACGAGGGCCTCGTCGCGCGGCACGCCGATCCGGTCGAGCGCCCGGTCCAGCACGCCGATCGGTCCGCCCTCGGCGAGCACGTCGAGCAGCACCCTGCCCGCGCCGACGGGACGGCCGAGGAACGCGTCGAGGGCCGCGCCCGCGGCCATGAGCCCGCCGCGCACGAACCCGGTCTCGGGGTAGAGCGTGTCGTCGAGGTCGAAGGACACGAGGCGGATGCGAGGGGACGTGCTCACGGAGGCGAGTGTAGCGCGACCGGCGCGGTCAGTCGTCCCAGCCCGCGGGCGGGGTCGCGAAGGTGCGGGCGGGCGGGTAGGGGTTCGCGGGGAACGGGTCCGCGGTCTTCCGGGTCCACGCGTCGGACGGGTGCCACGGGGGGTCGTAGACCGGCACGCCCATCGCGACGAGCCCGGCCCGGTCGTTGTAGCGGACGGTCACGATCTCGGTCGGGGACGAGGAGTTCGCCCGCACGAACGAGGTCTCGCGCACGTTCGAATGGCGCGACTCGCCGAACTCGGTGCCGAGCCCGGGCCGGGAGCGGGGCGGCGCGGCCCAGGAATCGTCCCGGGCGTAGCCGCGGCTCGCCTTGGCCTCGGCCGCCGGGGCCGGAGCGGAGGTCGACGCGTCGCCGGCGCCGAACGAGCCGGTGCCCGCGCCGCCCGGGGCGCTCCGGGCCGCGGACTCCCGCTCGGCCCGGCCCGCGCCGCCGCGGGTGCCCCAGCGCCGGTCGTCGTAGTCCGGGTAGTCCGGGCGGACCGGCGGGGGGGGCGGGCGGCGCACGACCTGCCGCTCCGCGAAGAAGGCCACGCCGATCACGCCCACGTTCCGGGCGTCTCCCTTGCGCGCGGCGTAGGAGTCCGCGACCGAGCCGAAGCGGAACGCGGCGACGCGGCCCATGTCGAGGCGGAAGCCCTCGATGTCGTAGGTCTGCCAGGGACCGATCACGTAGCCGCGTTTCGAGAACCCGCCGGTCTTGCCGTCCACGACGTCGAGGCCGTCCACGGTCGCGACCACCTCCACGCGGCGGCCGGTGTTGTTCCGGACGCGGAGCGCGTAGCGGTCGCCCGCCCGGCCTTCCACGAAGTTGTCCCCCTCGTGAAGGTATTCGCGCAGGGGCACGCCGTTCACGACCACCTCGACCTCGTAATGCGGCCGGTACCCGGAGCCGCGAGGGAACGCCTCGACGGGACCCGGGACCGAGCTGCCGCACGCCGCGAGCACGAACAGGGTGACCAATCCGCTGCGGGACATCGGGGCCTCCATTCCAACCAACCTGGGGGATGGACGGAGCTGCGGGGATTTCGATCTGGCGGGTACGGGAGAGGGCGCAGGAGCAGGCTCGGGCACGGGGACGGGAGGACCGGTCATGGGTACGGACGGCGTCGACGAATGCCGGGGAGGAACGATCGTCTACAATCGGGCCGGAGCGGGGAGCCATGGAGCGGGTCTGCCCGGAATGCCTGGAGTCCACCGCCGAGGCGGTCTGTCCGAAGTGCGGGAGCCGGACCGTGCGCGACCGGCGGGCGGAGTCGGGGCCGGACTCGCTCGTCGGCCAGGTGATCGACCAGCGCTACCGGATCGACGCGCTCCTGGGCCGCGGGGGGATGGGAGCGGTCTATCGCGCCACGCACCTCGCCATGGGCAGCCGGGTCGCGGTCAAGGTGATCAAGCCGGAACTCGCGTCCGACCTGGAGTCGGTCCGCCGCTTCCATCGCGAGGCCAGGGCCGCGAGCCTGCTGTCGCACCCGCACACGATCAAGGTGTTCGACTTCGGCGAGTCGCAGGACGGGCTCCTCTACCTCGTGATGGAGTACCTCGAGGGCCGCACCCTGTCGGCCACGCTGCGCGACGCGTGCGCGTTCCCGGAGGCGCGCGCGGTGCACATCGCGGGGCAGATCGCGAGCGCGCTCGCGGAGGCGCACGAGGCGGGGCTGGTGCACCGGGACCTGAAGCCCCAGAACGTCATGCTCGTGCCGGTCGTCGGCGACCCGGACTTCGTGAAGGTGCTCGACTTCGGGATCGTGAAGTTCATCTCCGAGAACACCGCGGGGTCGCACGTGACCCGGACCGGCGTGATGATCGGGTCGCCGCACTACATGGCGCCGGAGCAGGCGCGGAGCGAGCGGCCGGACCCACGCACCGACATCTATGCGCTCGGCGTGATGCTGTTCGAGATGCTCTGCGGCCGCCGCCCGTTCGAGGGCGACTCGCCGATGATGGTCCTGCTCGCGCACGTGAACGAGACGTTCCCCGCGATCCCCGAGGCCGCGCCGGTGCGGCCCGCGCTGCGCGCGCTCGTCGCGGCCATGACCGCGAAGGGGCCGGAGGCGCGTCCGGCCACGGCGCGGGAGGTGCTCGCGGCGCTCGACGCGGCGCTGGACCAAGGCGCGGGCGGCGGCGCGACGCTTCGCGGCGTGCCGGTCCCGGCGGCACCGCTGCCGATCTCCGAGGCGCGGCCGGAGCCCCCGCCCGGCCGGACGCCCATCCCCGTCTGGCCGATCGGGATCGGCCTCGCCGTCGCCGCCGCGGCGGCGATCGCGGCATGGGCGCCGTGGACCGGAGACGGCGGGTCCGTGTCGCCGCCGTTGCACGCGCCGCAGCCCGCGGCCGGCGCGCGGCCCGCGGCGGTCCCGGATGCCGCGGACCCCGCGGATGCAGCGAACGCGGCGGATGCCGCGAACGCGGCCCCGTCGGTCGCGGCCGTCGCGGCGGCCCCCGACCCCGGCCCGGGCACCGACCCCGGCGCGCCGCCCCGGCCCCTGCTCCGCTTCGCCTCGGTCCCCGCGGGCGCGTCGGTCTATCGCGGCGACCGCCTCCTCGGCGAGACCCCGTGCGAGGCCGCGGTGGACCCGGCCGCCGCCCCGGTCGAGTTCACGTTCAGGCTCAAGGGGTTCCGCATCGCGAAGGTGGCCGCGGACGCGCGCGACGGCGCGCTCGTGGAGGCGCGGCTCGTGCGGGCGCGCGGGGGCACCTCGCGCCGCGACGGCGTGAAGGTGATCGACTTCTGATCGCGCTACGGCGGGGACGCCACCGCCAGGTCAAGGCACGTCAGCGACTCGAACGGCTGGTGGGAGACCCCGGGGGGGTCGAAATCGTCCGTCACCGCGAGACCCGCCCGGTAGTCCTCGTTCGTTCCACCGCGGACTCCCGCGCCTCCACCCGATCGTATTCTGCCGCAGGCGGCCCCCTGGTTACACCCCCGCCCGGCTCTCCGCGATCACGATGGCCCGGTCCGCGGGCACCGCCGCGAGCTCAAGCGCCGACCAATCACCCCTGCACCAGCCCACGCTTCAGCCTCCAGTAGTACGTGGACCGCGGCAGGCCGCTCGCCGCGATCCGGGCGGACCGGGGCTCGCGCGGGCGCCAGTCCCTCCCGGGGGACTCCGGCTCGCGGACCCCGGACGCCGCACACGGCTGCGCGGTCGCCGCCTCGGGCCACCAGCCGGGCGAGCTGCCGGGCCGCCCGACCACGCGGCCCGCCTCGATCGCCTCGCGCACCGCCGCCGCGTCGATTGCGCCCGCGGGCGATGCGACCGCGGCGCGGCGGACCACGTTCCGGAGCTCGCGCACGTTGCCGGGCCAGTCGTACGCTCGGAGCGCCGCGATCGCGGCGTCGTCCGGGACCGGCGAGCCGGGCATGGCCGCGCACAGCCTCCGCGCGATCGGGCCGACGTCGGCCGGCCGGGCGCGGAGCGGAGGCATGCGCAGGACAAGGCAGGCGAGGCGCTCAAGCAGGTCCAGCCGGAGCGCCCCTTGCGCCACGGCGCGGCCCGGGTCGCGGTTGGTCGCGGCCACGACCCGCGCGCGCACCTCGACCTGCCGCGCGGCCCCGAGCCGCGCGAAGGCGCCGGATTCGACCGCCCGCAGGAGCTTCGCCTGCACCGCGATCGGCGACTCGGCCACCTCGTCCAGGAACAGGGTCCCGCCGCCCGCGGATTCGAACGCGCCCGGCCGGGAGTCGATCGCGCCGGTGAACGCGCCGCGGACCCATCCGAACAGCTCGGCCTCGACGAGGTCGATCGGCAGCGCGGCGAGGTTCACCGCGACGTACGGGAGGTCCGGGCCGCGGCCTCCGGCGTGCAGCGCGCGCGCGAGCAGGTCCTTGCCGCAGCCCGATTCGCCGAGCAGCAGCACGGGGTCCGGCAGCGGCGCGAGGCAGATCGCCTGGTGCAGCACGCGCACCATGACGTCGGACGCCGCCACGAGGTCCGGGCCCAGGCGAACCGCCGGGGAGCCGTCGGGCTGCGGCTCGGCCTCGACGCAGCTCGTGGACACGCCGCCGAGCCGGACCGCCGCCCCGTGCGGGAGCGCGACGGGCGGGCCCCCGGCCGGCCTGATCGAGACGCCGCCCGGACCGGGGTCGGCCCTCGCGCCCGAGGCCCACGGCACGCGCGTCCCGGGCACGCGCACCGGACATCGCAGGAGCCGGTCTCCCTGGACCGCGAGCAGCACGCACTCCGGCATGCGTTCACCTCCGTCGAAGCACTTATCGGGGTGACGCGGGATTTGTTACGCACGAACGACGCGGTCGCGTCGCGGTCGGGCCACGGGGCGCGCCGGCTCCCAGCTCTTTGACTTCGCAGCGGCGGAGCGTTACGTTGCGGGCCGGGCGCGGTCGCGTCCCCGGAGGTTTCGACGTGTTCGGCATCGGCTGGTCCGAGGTGCTCATCATCCTGGTCGTGGCCCTGCTCGTGCTCGGCCCGACCAGGCTGCCAGACATCGCGCGCGGGCTAGGGAAGGGGCTCAGGGAGTTCAAGCGCGCGGTCAACTCGCTCGACGACGACTCGCCGCCGCCGAGACAGGCATCCCACCAGGTCGAGGTCCGCCGGGAGCTGCCGCAGGCGCCCCCCGCCGCGGCGCCCGGGACCGCGGACGACCCCTACGCCCCGCGGCCGGCCGAGACGCCGCCCGAGACGCCGCCCGCGCAGGCATCCGAGCCGCCGCCCGACGGACCGAAGCGCGGGTGACGACGGTGGAAGACCGCACGATGTCCTTCACCGAGCACCTGGCGGAGCTGCGGACCCGCCTCCTCCGCTCGGTCGTCGCGATCGCGGTCGCGTTCGTCGCGGGCTGGACCTTCCACGAGGAGCTGTTCCGGATCCTGTCCCGACCCGTGATGGCCGGCCTCCGCAGTCACGGCATCTACTCGATCCAGGCGATCCAGGTGACCGAGGCGATCGGCGTCTACCTGGACGTGGCCCTGATCGCGGCCGTGGTCCTCGCGATGCCGTACGTGCTCTACCAGGCATGGTCGTTCGTGGCGCCCGGCCTCTACCCGCGCGAGCGCCGCTACGTGTTCCCGGTCGTCGGCCTGGTCTCCGCATTCTTCCTGCTCGGGATCGTGTTCGCGTACTTCGTGTTCATGCCGATGGTGGTGGACTACCTGATCGGCTTCACGATCGCCGGGGGGGACATCACGCTCCAGCCGACCGTGGAACGCACGTTCGCGATCTCGTGGATGTTCCTGCTGATCTTCGGCATCGTATTCGAGATGCCCCTCCTGATGTTCTTCCTGGCGCTGCTCGGGGTCGTGGACTACAAGAAGCTCCTGAAGTTCGGCCGCTACTTCGTCGTGCTCGCGTTCATCGCGGCCGCGATCCTCACGCCGCCCGACCCGCTCTCCCAGACGCTCATGGGAGTACCGCTCGCGGTGCTCTACTTCGTCGGCGTCGCGTTCGCCTACGCGGCGGGCCTGCTGCGCGCCGGCGGCTCGCGGACCGTGTCCCGTGCCGTCGGCGGAGGCGTGTTCGGGCTGTTCGCGGCGTCCGTCGTGCTCGCGGCGTGGCTCTGGACGAACAGCGGGAAGCCCGCGTGGGCCGCGTCCGTCCCGTCCGGGGCGGCCTGGGCGCTCCGCGCGGACCACGCGTCCCCGATCGGCCGAGCCGCGCTGCCGGACGCCGCGGTCCCGGAGGACACGCCCGCCACCGTCCGATCGGGCCCCCCCGTCGCGGGCGTCGCGGCCGATTTCTCCGACCTGGACGCGGAGGAGTCCCCGTTCGTCCTCGTCGCCTGCGGTCCCTGCGCGGCCGCGCTGCTCTCCCCCGACTGCGGACCCGGCCTCGACCTCACGGTCCGGGCGGCGGGATCGCCCCGGTCGCTCGCCTCGGTGGCACTGCGCCTGCGCGGCGACGCGGACGCACGCGCGAAGGCCGCCGCGTTCGCCCGAAGCGTCGCGGACGGCACGGACGCCGGCCGCTCCTCCGCGCTCGGCCGTGTCCTCGCCCGCGCCGCCGGCGACTTCGAGGTCTCCGAGGAGGCCGGAGCGCTCCGGCTCGACATCGTCGTGACCGCGCCACGTGCCGCGCGGATCGTGGCCGGGCTGGTCTCGGACCTGGCCGCCGCGTGCGGCGGGGGGACCTGATGGCATCGCGCGCACGCACGTACGCGGCGCCGGTTTCCCGTGCGCGCACGCACGCGATCCTTCCCTTCGTGTACCGCCGCCTCCTGGATGAGCGGGGACACCAGCGCTGGTGGCCCGGCGAGACCCCGTTCGAGGTCGTGGTCGGCGCGATCCTGACCCAGAACACCGCGTGGACGAACGTGGAGAGGGCGATCGCCGCGCTCAAGGCGGCCGGCGCGCTCGACCCGGCCTCCGTCCTCGCGCTGCCGCAGGAGCGCCTCGCCGCGCTGATCCGGCCCGCGGGCTGCTGCAACGTGAAGGAGCGTCGCCTCCGCGAGGTGGTCCGCTTCGTGGTCGAGGAGGCGGGCGGCCGCATCGAGACGCTCGCGGGTCCCGAGCCCGCCGCGCTCCGTGCCCGGCTGCTCGCGATCCCCGGCGTCGGCCGCGAGACCGCGGACTCGATCCTGCTCTACGCGGTCGGAGTGCCGTCCTTCGTGGTCGATGCGTACACGCGGCGCATCTTCGGCCGGATCGGCGTGGCGGACCCGGGCGCGGACTACGACGCGATCCGCGCCGTGTTCGAGGCCGCCCTCCCGCGCGACGCGCCGCTGTTCAACGACTACCACGCCCAGATCGTGGCGCACGGCAAGCACGTGTGCCGCACGGTCCCGCGGTGCGCGGAGTGCGGGATCGCGGACCTGTGCCGCAGCACCGGGGTCCCCGCGGAACGGCCGGACGTACGGCGGCGAACATGATCCGGCTTCTCACGCTGCTGCTCGACCTCGTCCTGCCCGGCGTCGGCGCGCTGCTCGCAGGTCGCACGATCGCGGGCGCCGCCGTCCTGGCCGCCTGGACGATCGCGCTGCCCGCGCTCGCCGTGGCCACGTGCATCGGGGCGCTCGACCCGGTCCGGGCGGGGCTCGCGACCGGGGTGGTCTGGACCTCGCTCCAGGTCCTGCTCGCGATCGGCTCCTCCCCGCACCCGGGGCGACCTGCGTGGCGAGCGGCCGGCGTCGGCGCGGTCGCGTCGCTGGCCGCGCTCTCCGGCTCCGCGTCCGCGCTCGCCGCGGCCTTCGTCGTCGTGGAGGTGCCCGATCTGTCGGCCTTCCCCGGGCTCGTGCCGGGCGAGCGCATCCTGGTCCAGCGGAGCGACTGGGACCGCGCGCCCCCGGACCTGGGCGACCTGGTCTATGCGCGCACCCGGGCCGCGCCGGTGCTCGCGCGCGTCGCCGGGGTCGCGGGCGCCGTGGTCGATGTGGCCGGCCCGTCGCTGTCGATCGACGGCGCGGTCGTCGAGGCGCGCGAGGAGGGGGAGGCCCGCGTGGATCCGTCCGCCGGAGGCGAGGACGACGAGACCGCGTCCCTGCACGCCTGGATCGAGCGGCTCGGCGACCGCGCGCACTACGTGTTCTACCGCCGCGGCGCGGACACGGTGCCGACGCGGCAGAAGGTCCCGGACGGACACGTGTTCCTGATCGCGGACAACCGCTCCACCCAGCGCGCGGCGGACTCGAGGACGCTCACGAGCGTCCCGGTCGCGGACCTCGTGGGCCGCCCGGTCCAGGTGGTGTGGTCCCCGGGGCGGCCGGAGCGGATCGGGTTCAGGTGGCCGTGATCCGGGCCTGTCGGGTACAATCCGTCGCGGCGTCCGCGGCCCGGATGGTCGGTCCGACGCAGCCGGAGGTGACATGAACCGCAGGATCGTCCCGCTCTCCCTCGCGCTCGTCGCGTGCGGCAGCACGTCGTCCTCCCCCTCGGACACCCCCGCGAACCCCGACCTCACCGGGTCGGAGGTCGGCTACGACGTGCCCCCCGGCGAGGCGGTCGCGGACGCGGACGACGAGATGCCGCCGGCCGACGGGGCCGGCGAGACCGACGCGGAGGAGTGCTTCCCGGTGACCAGCCCGAACGGCTACCGGGACCTTTGCGACGGGACGATCCTCGCGCCGAACGGCCTGATGTGGGCGAAGGAGACGACGAACGAGCCGTTCGAGTTCGGGAAGACGACCTGCGTCAACCTGGTGCTCGGCTACGACGACTGGCGGCTCCCGGACATCGACGAGCTGCGATCGCTCATCCTCGGCTGCGAGAAGACCATGCCCGGCGGCGCCTGCGGCGTGACCGAGAAGCCCGAGTGCTACAAGCGGAGCGAGTGCTGGACCATGGCAGAGTGCTGGCCGTGCGCCATGAACCTCGGCCCCGGGAAGGACGGGGCCTACGTGGACGACCTGTTCACGCCGACGCAGCCGCTGTACTGGTCGTCGAGCCTCGCGGACACGACGACGGAGAAGCGTGGATGGGGCGTGACGTACTACAACGCCGCGGTCACCGTCTCGCCCCTGTCGGGGTACGGGGAGGTCCGTTGCGTTCGGGGACCGTAGCTCCTTCCACCGCGCAGCCAGCATGGGAGCCCCCCTGCGCGCCCTCGGCCCGCGCGGTTGCCTCCCGCGCGTGCCGCCCCGGAACGAATGGGACGGGCGCGCAGGGGGCCAGGCCCCAGGCCCCAGGCCCCAGGCCCCAGGCACCGGGCACCGGGCACTACGCCTTCCCGCGCAGCACCGCCTCGGCCAGCAGCAGCAGCAGCACCAGCACCAGCACGTGGGGCACGAGGGCGAGCTTCCGAAACGGCGGCGACCCCGACCCAGGCCGCGCGGTCCCGGCCGCCGGTCCGTCCGCGGACGCGAGCGCCGCGGGCACGCCCTGCTCCCGGGTCAGCACGCTCTCGCCCGGCGCGGTGTTCACGACGAACGCCTCGGCCCGCACCGCGTCGGTCCTGCCTGCCTGGAACGCCTCGACGCGATAGACGCCCGGCACCGCGGTCCCGGTGTAGTCGTCCGTCACGGTCACGCGGACCGGACTGCCCGAAGGCGGCGTCACGACCGCGTGATCCGCGCCCTCCGGCAGCTCGATCCGGCGCGGCTCGCCCACCTCGATCGACGCCCTCGGCCGCGGCCCGCCCGCGGTCGCGAGGTACGACGCGGCCTGGCGCACCAGCGGCGCGTACGCGGGCCGGAGCGGGAAGTCGGTCCAGTCGGCGTCGATCGACGTGAGCAGCGCCAGGGCGGCGCCCCGCCCGATCCTCCGCTCCACGATCAGGGGCGCCCCGTTCCGGAGCCGGGCCACGACCTGGCTGCCCTGGGCCCAGCTCCCCTCCAGCACGGCCCAGCGGCGCACCTCCACCGTCGACAGCGACCCGGCCCCGGCCCCGAGGCGCGCCGTCACCGGGTGGTCGGGCGAGACCCAGCCTACCGTCTCCCCGGGGTCCGGCGGCCCGCCCGCGCCGACCACGTCGCGGATCGGCGCCGGGAGGAGCGCCCCCCAAATCTCGCCCCACGTCTCGGGCCGGACCTGGTCGCCGACCGTCACGAGGACCCCGCCGCCGGACGCGACGAAGTCCGCGACCGCGCGCACCTGCTCGGGCAGCAGCGACGGCACGTTCGCGAGCACGGCGGCGCCCACGGCGGACAGGTGCAGTGGGGACAGCTCCTCGGGCCGCACGGTCGTCACGGGCAGGCCCGCCTGGTCCTCCAGCCGGAGCCCGAGCGCACGCAGCAGGAAGAACGGCTCGTCCAGCTCGAGCAGGCGTCGCGGCTCGCCGTTCACGACCAGGACCGCGTCGCGGTCGCGCGGCGCCACCGGGAAGAAGCGCGCGTCGTCGTCCGGGAGGTCGTCGGGCGGAAGACGCGCCTCGCCGGCCAGCGCGCCGTCCTCCAGCGCCATCAGCACCTCGTGGGAGCACCGCCCGCCCGGCGGGCACGAGACCTTGCGGGCGGCCCCGGAACGGCCCAGCCGGACCGTCACGACCTCGTCCAGCACCTGGTCGCCGCCGTTCTCGACCTCGACGCGCACCCTGACGTGGCGGGGCGACACGTCCGGCGCAGGCTCCGCGACCACGCGCGAGATCGAGCGGTTGCGCGGCGAGGATGCCGGGCCGACGTCCATGGCGCGCGCCTCGATGCCCGCGAGGTCCGCGGCTGCCGGGAAGCCATCCAGCCCGTGGTCGAGGAAGTCGGACGCCACCAGGATCCGGCGGTCCCTCAGCGCGCTCGACCTCACCAGCGACGCGGCCGCGCGCACGGCCCCGGCAAGGTCGGTCGCGGTCCGGCTCGGGTTGCGCTCGGACACGAACCGCGCCGGGGTGTCCGCGTCCCAGCCCGCGGATGTACGTCCCGCCAGCGTGGGGCCCGACGGGTGCGCCTGGAACGGCCGTCCGGCGAGCACGACCCACACCTCGGACTCCGCGGGAAGGCCCGCGAGCGCCTCCGAGACGCGCGACCTCGCCTGGGCCCACGCGGTCCGGCCGCCCGACGACAGGCGCATGGACAGGGAGTCGTCGATCACGACCGCGAGCGCGACCGGATGCCGCGCCTCCACGGCCGCGCCGGCGGGCCTCCTCCAGAACGGCTCCGCGAACAGCACGGCCACGAGCGCGACGATGCCGACGCGCGTCGCGAGCAGGGCCGCGTGGACGAGCCTGAGCCGGACCCGCGTCCGCCCCCCGGTCAGCACGAGGCGCATGACCGCGTCCATCACCACGACGGGCGCGTGGCGGCGCAGGTGCATGTGCACGGCGAGCGGCACGAGCGCCGCGAACACGCCGAGCAGCATCCACGGGGACTCGAAGCCCAACGCCCTCGACCTCCGTCACCTCGCCGCGGTTCGCCTGCCCGCCGCGACCGCGCGCATCACCTCGGCAACGCCCTCGTGCGGCGCACTGCGCATGTCCACGGGGAAGAAGAACACGCCCGCGCGGTGGCAGGCGGTGCGGACCTCGAACTCGAAACGCTGGAACGCCGCGAGGTAGTGGCGCCTGAGCCCGCGGGCGTCCATCAGCGCGGACTCGCCGGTCTCCGCGGCCCGGAACAGGACCGTGCCGCGGAACGGGAACGTCCGCTCCTCGTGCGACAGGACGTGCAGGACCACCACCGCGTGGCCGCGCGCCGCGAGGAGCCGCAGGGCCGACAGCGCATCCTCCCAGCCGGTCAGGAGGTCGCTCGCGAGCACGACCACGCCCTTCCTGCCCGCCACGCCGACGACCCGCTCGAGCGTCCGGTCGAGCACGGTCCCGCGGCTCGCCTCGGCCGCACCGAGCGCCGCCAGGACCTCGTTCAGGTGCGAGGCGACCGCGCGCGGCGGCGTCGAGACCGGGTCCGTCTCGTGCGCCACGTGGACGCCCACCTCGTCGCCCTGCCGGAGCATGACCCACGCGAGGCCGGCGAGCATGGACGCGGCGTGCTCGAGCTTGGACCGGCCTTCCGCCGGGTGGCCCATGGACCCCGACGCGTCCAGCACGAGGTGCGCTTCCAGGTTCGTCTCGTCGAGGTAGCGACGCACGTACAGCTTGTCCGTCCGCGCGTAGACCTTCCAGTCCACCCCGCGCGGGTCGTCACCCGAGGCGTACCCCTTCAGGTCCGAGAACTCGAGGCTCTGTCCCTGGTGGGACGACGGGTGCAGCCCGGAGACGCGCCCCTCCGCGAGCACGCCGGGCCGGAACTGGAGGTTCCCGAGCGCGCGCCGCGCGGAATCCGGAAGCAGGACCAGGCCGGGCTCCTTCGGGTGCGCCACGGGGATCAAGCCTTCACGAGACGGCGGACGATCTCGACCGGGCCGACGCGCTCGGCCTCGGCATGGAAGTTCACGACCACGCGGTGCGCGAGCACCGGCAGCGCCAGCTCGTTCACGTGGTCGGGCGTGACCGTGAACTCGCCGCGGAGCAGCGCGAACGCCTTGGCCGCGAGCACGAGGTGCTGCGCGGCACGCGGGCCCGCCCCCCAGGCCACGTAGTCGCGGACCTCCTTCGGCGCGGTCTCGTCGCCGGGACGGGTCCGCCGCACCAGCCCGACCGCGTGGCGGATGACGAAATCCGCCGTGGGCACGCGCCGCACGATCCCCTGCAGCTCCAGCACCTGGTCCGGGGACAGGACCTTCGCGATGGGCTCCGCGTGCGGCCCGGTCACGGAGCGCACGACCTCGACCTCGTCCTCGTGGTCCGGGTACTCCATCCGCATCGCGAGCATGAAGCGGTCGAGCTGCGCCTCGGGCAGCGGGTACGTCCCCTCCTGCTCGATCGGGTTCTGCGTCGCGAACACCAGGAACGGGCTGTCGAGCGGGTACGTCGTGCCCGCCACCGTGACCTTGCCCTCCTGCATCGCCTCGAGCAGCGCGGCCTGCGTCTTCGGGGGGGTACGGTTGATCTCGTCCGCGAGCAGGATGTTCGTGAAGACCGGGCCGCGAGCGAACCGGAACGTGCGCTTGCCCGTGACGCGGTCCTCCTCGAGGACCTCGGTCCCGGTCACGTCCGACGGCATCAGGTCCGGCGTGAACTGGATGCGCGAGAACGCGAGGTCCAGGCACTGCGCGGCCGTGGATACGAGCGTCGTCTTGGCCAGGCCCGGCACGCCGATCAGCAGCCCGTGCCCCCCGGCGAACATCGCGACCAGGAGCTGCTCGACCACGTCCTTCTGGCCGATGATCCGCTTCGAGACCTCGGCCACGATCGCGCTCCGGGCCGCGGTCGCGCGCCGGACCAGCTCGACCTCCGCCGCGACGTCATCGCGCGACACCGGGTGCACCGCCACCTCCTACCTCCACATCGCCGCGAGCCGCCGCTCACGATCCGCGGCCGCCGCGTCGCCGGCCTCGCCGTAGGCCCGCTCCAGCGCCTCGTGCACCGCCGGGTCGTACGGGTCCGTGCGTACGGCCGCGAGCAGGTGCGGCATCGCCTCGCCCGGCCGTCCCATCGCCACGAGCGCGCGACCGCGGATCCCCGAGAGGATCGGGTACTCCCCCTCGTCGAGCCGGGCCGCGTCCAGCGCCGCGACCGCCTCGGCCGCCGACGAGGCCGCGACCAGGACCGACGCCAGCCGCGCCACGATGGCCGGGTGCGGCTCGGGCGAGGCGGAGAGCGCCTTGCGGTACTCGACGGCGGCCGCGACCGGGCGCCCCCTCGACTGGAGCAGGTCGCCGAGCCTGACCGGCTCCGACACGTCCGGCGGCAGCCGCCGGGCGAGGTCCTTCTCCGCCTCCCGCGCGAGCACGGTCGGGACGCTCCCCTCGGGCGCGTCGAACCCGCGGCGAGCCAGGTCCTTCGACCACTCGGACGCCGCGTCGGCCGGCGTCCGCCCGGTCACCCTGCGGAACGCCGCGTCCGGATCGCCCCTGCCCATCTCCGTCGCGAGCCGGGCGAAGACCTCCGGGCCGTGGTCGCGCTCCAGCGCGCCGGCGAAGGTGGACAGCTCCGCGAACGCGAGCGCGACCGACTCGGACGGCAGCTTCGCGAGCGACGTCCGGATCGTGGAGAACGGCACGAGCCGGCCCTGGGCCAGCGCGGTCGAGAGCCGGTCGCGCGCGCCGCGGGTCAGCTCGCCCGGACGGCCGCCGCGCCACGAGGGCTCCAGGTACTTCGCGACCGCCTCCTGGAACCACACCGGCAGGTCCTCGCCGCCGCGCAGCGTGAGCACGTAGTGGACCAGCTCGTGCGCGACCGTGTCCGCGTACGGATAGCCCCAGGGCAGCGCGGACGGCGAGACCAGCATCAGCTTGTTGAACTTGCAGACCGCGACCGCACCGGACTCGTGGACCTCCGGCACGGTCAGCCCGGACGCCGCGGAGAGCGCCTCCAGCGTCGGCAGCAGCTCGATCCGGATGCGCGACGGGCCGTCGGGGCCGAGCCGCGCCGTGACCGCCATCCAGGCCGCGTCGGCCGCCTCCAGGAGGTACGGGAGCACCGCCTCGTCCGGCCCGGCCCGGTAGCGGACCACGAACCTGCCGGAGCGGGACGATGCCTTCGCGAAATCGCGGATCGCCTCGCGCGTCGCGCGAACGACCGGCAGGAGCCGCCGCGCCAGATCGTCGCCGGGCGACGCGCGGGGGG
>VGRB01000090.1 GCA_016875475.1 Deltaproteobacteria bacterium | reverse complement strand
GCTCCCGACTGCGCCTCCGCTTCGAGGTGGCCGACACGGCAGACGCCGCCCCCTGACCGGACAGATTGCGCGGCCCCTACGTCAGGAGGTCTGGATTCTAGCGCGGGACGCCCCCCCCCGCCAAGACCGGGTTCCGCTTCTGACAGACCGGGTTCCGCGCCGAGCGCGCCCCGCAGCGCGGGGCGGCGGGCATGGGGGCGAGCCGCGCCCCCCTCCGATCGATGCCCCTGGGGCCTGCCGGGTCGGGATGGTGGGGTACGCGTCTCGACCGGTGTCGTTCGGGACCGCCTGCCGCGCGGGCCGGGCGACGGCGCGGAATCCTCCGCGCTACAATCGAACGGCTCTCGCGGAGGTCCGCCGTGCTCGATCACCTCCTGACCCCGGAACAGAAGTCGCTTCGCGAGGAGGTCCGCGACCTGGTGCGCTCGGTGCCTCCCTCGGTCGTCCTCGCCATGGACCGCGACGAGGTCCAGTTCCCCAGGGACTTCCTGCGGGAGGCGGGCCGGAGGAACCTGCTCGGCGTACGGTACCCGCGCGAGTGGGGAGGGCGCGGGCTGACCTGGGTCGACACCGGCATGGTGATGGAGGAGGTCGGGGTCCTCGGCTACATCTTCGCGTGCACGTTCGGCGTGGGCGCGGAGCTGGTGTGCGACGCGATCGTGCTCCACGGGACCGGCGACCAGAAGGACCGCTACGTCCGGCCGCTGCTGCGCGGCGACCTGTTCGCGGCCGAGTGCCTGACCGAGCCCCGAGGCGGCTCCGACTTCTTCGGCGCGGTCACGACCGCGGTCCGCGACGGGGACGGCTGGGTCCTGAACGGGGCCAAGCGGTTCATCGTGGGCGGCAACGCCGCGGACTTCTTCCTTGTGTACGCGAAGACCGACCCGTCGGCCGCGCCCCACGAGTCCATGACGTGCTTCCTCGTGGACCGCAGCCCCGGCGTCGAGACGAAGTACCTGTACGGCCTGATGGGCTGCCGCGGCGGCGGGACCGCGCGCGTGGTTTTCAGCGACGTGCGCGTGCCGGACCGGAACGTGCTCGGCCGCGTCAACCGCGCGACCGACGTGTTCTTCCCCATGATGATCCCCGAGCGTCTCGGCACCGCGGCCATGACGATCGGCGCGGCCCGCCCGGCGCTCGATGTCGCGACGAGCTACACCTCGCGGAGGAAGGCGTTCGGCAAGCCGATCCGCGAGTTCGAGGGGGTCTCGTTCCAGGTGGCCGAGGCGGTGACGCTGCTCGACGCCTGCCGCGCCATGGTCTTCACCACGGCGCGGGCGGTCGATTCCGGCGCGCACCCGAACTACGTCCGGCGCCTGGTCAGCCAGACCAAGAAGTTCGTGACCGAGTCGTGCCAGGAGGTCGCGCGCCGGTCCATGCAGGTGATGGGCGGCATCGGCTACACGAACGTCTACCCGGTCGAACGGATCGTGCGGGACCTCGCGCTGGCCAGCATCTGGACCGGCACGAGCGAGGTGATGAGCATGATCATCGAGGCCGAGTGGCAGAAGGAGCACGCCCGCCGCCGCGGCGCCCTCCGCGACCCCGAGCAGGACGCCGAGCGCGCCGGGGACCTCGACGAGAAGGACTACGGGTAGGCGACCGGCAAGATCCTGATCCGGCGCGCCTCGAGCGCCTGCCCGAGCAGCCTGCCGCCTGCCTCCGAGAACCAGTCCGGGTCGTCGGTCGTCAGGAACTCGCGCGTGCCGCGACGCGACAGCCGCGTCTCCATCTCGGGGTGGCGGACCAGCCAGTCGGCCAGCCGCTCCGCCATGACCGACGCCTGCGAGATCAGCTCGACCCCGCCCGGCACCGCCGCCCGTATCCGCGGCAGCAGCGCCGGGTAGTGGGTGCACGCGAGCAGGATCCGCGCCGGCGGGTCGCCCGGCGCGAAGAGCGGGTCGAGGTAGCGGTGCACGAAGAAGTCGGTGCCCGGGCCGTCCAGCTCGCCGGCCTCGACCAGCGGCACCCAGAGCGGGCACGCCTGCTGGACCACGCGCAGCCGGGGCGCCAGGTGCGACAGCTCGATGCGGTACGAGTCCGACGCGATCGTGCCGGCCGTTCCGAGCACCGCGACCGTGCCCTCGGCCATCGCGGGCGGCGTGACCCCCGGGATCGCCCCCGGCGGCAGCCCGGCCAGCGCCTCCGCGGAGGGCCGCACCACCCCGAGCACGCGCAGGTCCGGCCGGCGCACCGGCAGGTACCGCTGCTGGATCGTCCTGAGCGCCCGGGCGGTCGCGGTGTTGCACGCGAGCACGACCAGCGGGCACCCCATCCCGAAGAGCGCCTCGATGCACTCGAGCGCGAAGTCGTGGATGACCTCGAAGCTGCGCGCTCCGTAGGGCGCCCGCGCGCTGTCCCCGAGAAACACGTAGTCGTAGTCCGGCAGGGTCGCGAGCAGCTCGCGCAGGACGGTCAGGCCGCCGAACCCCGAATCGAACACCCCGATCCTGCCGATCCGCACGCGATCCTCCCGGCGCGGCGCCGTCACCATGCCGCGCACCCGGGCCCGTGTCAAGCCGCCCGGCCGCCCGGCCGCCCGGCCGTCCGGGCACCTCTGAGGGCTCCGCGTGCGCTGAGGAATCCCCTCATGATCGGCAGCCGAAGGGAGTCGGGGAGTTGCGGTTGCGTGCGCGGTGGGCGCCGGGCCAGCGGGCCTCACATCCGGCCCGCGGCCCGGCGCGCCCGGTTTGCGGGGATACCTCAGCCGCGTGCGGGCTGGACTCGCGCCCCGGATCCGGGTAGTCTTCCGCGACCACCGAGGATTCGCCGGGCCCGGGGGGGGGGGGGACGGGGGGGGGGAGGAGGACATGGAGCACCGCCTTCCGACGATCGCGACGCCCCGGCGCTACGACCTCCGCATCGAGCCGGACCTGGACCGCGGCACGTTCGCCGGCAGCGAGTCGGTCGTCGTCGCCGTTGCCGAGCCCGTCTCCGAGCTCGTGATGAACTCGGCGGGGCTCGCGGTGCGCGACGCCTCCGTCCGCGGCGCGAGCGGCCACGTCCCGGCCGCCGGGATCGTCGAGGACGCGGACGCCGAGCGGATCACGATCCGGTTCGCGGCCCCGCTGGCGCCCGGTGAATGGACGCTCCGCCTGTCGTTCGCCGGCGCCTTCTCGAAGGACCTTCACGGGTTCTACGCCAGCACCTGGACCGACGAGTCCGGCCGCGACCACCCGCTGGCCGCCACCCAGTTCGAGTCCACCTACGCCCGCCGCGCCTTCCCATGCTGGGACGAGCCCGCGTTCAAGGCGGTCTTCGGGGTCACGCTCGTGGTGCCGGACGGGCTCGCCGCCATCTCGAACGCCGCGATCGCGTCGGAGGCCCCGGCCGGCCCTGGGCGGCGCGCCGTCACGTTCGCCGACACCATCCCGATGTCCACCTACCTCGTCGCGTTCCTCGTCGGCCGGCTCGTGTCCACGGAGCCGGCGATGGTCGGGAGCACGCCGGTCCGCGTCTGGAGCGTCCCGCCCAAGGCGCGCCTCGCGCCCTACGCCCTGGGCGTCGCCGCCTTCTCGCTCGACTTCTTCGAGCGCTGGTACGGCATCCCGTATCCCGGCGGCAAGCTCGACCTCGTCGCCGTCCCGGACTTCGCGTCCGGGGCGATGGAGAACCTCGGCGCCGTCACCTTCCGCGAGACCGCGCTGCTTGTGGACGAGGCGACCGCCACCCACGGCGAGCAGGAACGCGTCGCCGACGTGGTCGCGCACGAGATCGCGCACATGTGGTTCGGCGACCTCGTGACCATGGGCTGGTGGAACGGCATCTGGCTGAACGAGGCGTTTGCGACGTTCATGGAGATGCTCGCGGTGGACGCGTGGCGGCCGCAGTGGCGGCGGTGGGACAGCTTCGCGGTCTCCCGGGCTGGGGCGCTGCTCGTGGACGGGCTCCGCAGCAGCCGGCCGATCGAGTTCCCGGTTGCGGCGCCGCGCGACTGCGACGCGATGTTCGAGGGGCTCACGTACGACAAGGGCGCAGCGGTCCTGCGCATGTTCGAGCGCCACCTCGGCGAGGACACCTTCCGCGCCGGGGTCCGGACCTACCTCGACCGCCACCGGCTCGCCAACACCGAGACGGGCGACCTCTGGCGCGCCCTCGGCGAGGCCGCCGGCGTCCCGATCACGGCCATGATGGACGGCTGGGTGTTCCGCCCAGGCTACCCGCTGGTCGAGGTCCGCGAGGCGCCGGGGGGGGTCGAGCTGGAGCAGCGCCGCTTCCTCTACCTCGCCGACGAGGCGGACGGCGCGAACGCGGAGCGCTGGCACGTGCCCGTCGCCATCCGCGGGTCGGCCGCCGGGAGGCCGTTCGAGTCCCGCGTGATGCTGTCCGCGGACCGCGCGTGCGTGTCCCTCCCCGGGCAGATCGACTGGGTCGTCGCCAACGCGGGCGGGCACGGCTTCTACCGGGCCGGCTACTCGCCCGCGCTGTTCGAGAAGGTCGGCGCGGCCATGCCGTCGCTGGAACCGTCCGAGCGGTTCTGTGTCGCGTCCGACGCCTTCGCCCTGGTCCAGTCGGGCGCCGCCGAACTCGCCCCGTTCCTGGACGCGACCGCGCTGTTCCGCGACGAGGACGATCGCAACGTCTGGTCCGCGGTCGTCGGGTCGCTCGCCTACCTGTACCGGCTCGTCCCGGACGAGGACCGGCCCGGCATCGAGGCACTCGTCCGCGACCGCCTCGGCCGCGCCTTCGGCCGCATGGGCTGGGTGCCGCGACCCGGCGAGGACGAGGTGCGGCGCGGGCTCCGCGGCGACCTCCTGCGGGCGCTCGGCACGCTCGGAAACGACGCGGAGATCCAGGCGCGCTCGCGTGACGTCCTCGCGCGACCCGAGGCCCACGACCCCGACGTGGTCGCGTCCTGCGTGCCCGTGGTCGCCCGCTGCGGCGGCGAGCGCGAGTACGAGGAGTTCCTGCGCCGCGTCCGCGAGTCCCGCTCCCCCCAGGACGAGCACCGGTACCTGTTCGGCCTCGCGGGCTTCCGCCCCCCGGCCCTCGTGGAACGGACGCTCGCGTCCTGCCTCGGGGGCGCCGTCCGCTCGCAGGACGCCCCCTACGTGCTGCGGTCCATGCTCGCCTCGGTCGCGGCGCGCCGGGCCGCCTGGCGCTTCCTGACCGCGCGCTGGGACGAGATCCGCGCCGCGTGGCCTTCGAACGCGGTCCGGCGGATGCTGGAGGGCGTCGCGTGGCTCGTCGAGCCCGACCTCGAGGACGAGGTGGAGGCGTTCTTCCGATCGGGCCGCGTCGAGCTGGGAACCCGCGTCGCGGACCAGTACCTCGAGCAGCTCCGGGTGGCGGTCCGCCTGCGCACGCGCGCCGGCGGCGCCCTCTCCGCGTACCTCCGCGACCCGACCTGACCTCCGCGAGACGGGTCCGGTCCTGACCTCCGGATTGAACGAGCATGGACGCTCGTCCAATGGTTTCCGCGAATTGCCCGCCGCCTGCCCTCCCGTGCCCCGATATTTCTCGTCGCGCGTCGGCCGGTGATAGAATTCGGCGCGCGCGTCGAACGTAGTACGGTGTCGGCGACGCGCGGCCGTGGGAGCAGCACTCCGGAGCGCTGGTAGAGATGGTTTTCTCCTGGGGGAAGTGCCAGTCCCGGTACCGGATCGACGAGAAGCTCTTCGAGAGGAAGGCGATCCGTTTCGCGTGCAGGAAGTGCGGCCAGGTCCACCTGCTGAAGGACCCGGTCCTGGGCGGGGAGTCCGTGGTCGCGCTCGAGGCCGAGGCGGCGCCGTCGCACGCGGCGCAGGCACGCCCGGCGCGCGGCATGCCTCCCCCGGCCGGCACGCCGTACGCGGCCGGCACGCCACACGCGGCCGGCATGCCCCCGACGCGCCCGACCATGGGGACGACCGCGCTCCCCGCGATCCCGACCCGCAAGACCGTGGACTTCCAGTCCGCGTTCGCGCACGAGGCTCCGGCGGCCGAGCGGGCCCCGCGGCCGGAGGACCTCTGGTTCGCGATCCGCAAGGGGCAGCGGATCGGGCCGTTCTTCGCCGCCGGGCTGCTGGAGCAGCTCGGGCAGGGCGTGCTCCACGAGCGATCGTTCGTCTGGCGGCCCACGATGGAGTCGTGGACCCGCATGAACCAGGTGCCGCAGCTCGCCGCGATGCTGGCCCAGCACCGCGAGTTCCTCGCGGCGCAGGCGCAGGAGCGGACGGTCATGGCGCCTCCCCCGGCCGCCGCGCCGCCCGCTCCACCCGCCCATCCGGCGCACCCGGCGCATCCCGCGCCCCCCGGCCACCACGTGCCGCCGGTGCCCGAGGATGCGAGCCGCCCCTCCGAGGTGTCGGGACGCGGGCTGAAGCGCAGGGACGGCCGGCCCTCGGACGGGCTGGTCGACGGCCTGTACGAGGACGTGTCCCAGCCGGCGCTCGACCTGCGCCGCGCCGAGGAGGTCCAGGAGGAGGAGCCGCCGGCGCTGCCGCCGCCCGTACCCGCGCCCAGGCCGTCCGCGAGGACGCACCCCGCGGCGCCGCCGGCGCGACCGCCCGAGCCTCCGCGCGCGCCCGCACGACCGGCGCCGCCCGTGCGCCCCGAGCCCCGCGCACCCGGGCCGCGCCTGCCCGCCGCCCCCGCGCGTCCCGAGCCGCCGGCCCGGGCGCCGGTCCGCCCCGAGCGCGAGGAGCGCCCCGTCGTGGGCGACCGCCCGACCGTGCGATCACGGCCCGTCGAGCCGGAGCCGCTCTTCCCGACCTCCGCGCCGGAGCCGCATGCGGCGCCCGCTCCCGACCACCTGCCGATGACTGACGGCGAGGCGGAGAACCGCTTCTTCGCGCGCCCGGTCATGATGCCCCAGCAGGACTGGCCGCACGCGCCGGGGGTGCCTCACCCGTCCGGCGAGATTGCGTGGCCCGCGGGGAGGCCGGGGGAGCCGGGCGCCATCTCGCTGCCTTCGCGCCCGCCCCAGCACCCGAGCATGCCGTCGCAGAACCTCCAGGAGTTCAGCCTCCTGATCCGCCTCGGGAAGAAGTCCAGGCGGAACGTCCTGGTCGCGCTGGCCGCGGTGGGCGGGCTGCTGATCCTCGCGATCGGCGTGGCGGTCGGCTACACCGTGCTCCAGCCCGGTCCCAAGCGTTTCGCGGTGACCGAGGATGAGCCCGCCGCCATCCCGGCCGCTGCGGTCGCGGCCCCGCGCCCGGCGCCCGCGCCGCGGATCGAGGCCCCGCCGGACCGCGAGTGGATCCTGCCAAGGGGCGGTGCGCGCCCCCGGGCGGCCGGCGACCCGCAGCCCGGGACGAACGGCAACGGTGTGCCCGTGACCCCCCCGCCCCCGAAGAAGGAGGAGAAGCTCGCGCCGGTCGACCCGACCGTCAGGCACGAGTTCGACCGCTTCGGCGCGCTGCTCGCGGACGGCGGCGACAAGCAGGAGGTCAAGGTCGACGTCAAGCCGCGCACGCTCACCGAGATGCCGAAGCAGACCATGTCAAAGGCGGGCATGGACGCGTTCATGAACACCAAGATGCGCAAGTTCTCCGAGTGCAAGGGCCGGATGAGCCGGCCGACGGACATGCCGGTGAAGATCGGCCTGTCCTTCAACGTCGACTCCGAGGGACGGGTCGACGACGTGGTCGTCGACCAGAGCGGCCGGCGCGACGAGGGGCTGGACTCGTGCGTCCGGCGGATCGTGACGAGCTGGGCCTTCCCGCCGCCGGAGGAGGCCACCACGTTCAGGACGACGCTGCTGCTGTAGCCGCGGCGGCGCCGGAGCGGAGGAAGCCGATGCGGACGGTGATGCGGATCGCGTGCGTGCTCCTGGTCGCGGCGGGCGCCGGCGCCCCGGGGACGGCCCGGGCGGGCCACGACGTCGTGCGGACCTTCGACTTCCTCGGGTTCTCCGCCGACGGGTCCCGCTTCCTGCTCAAGGTGACCGACCCGGACGCGGGCGACTTCCTGTCGGTGCGCACGTTCGCGACGGGCAAGCAGGAGAAGGGGATCAAGATCGAGCAGCGCAAGGACGAGAAGCGCCTGATCGAACAGGCCCGCAAGCAGTACAGGATCACCGACAAGGGCACGGATTCGCAGTCTTCCCCGGACGGCAGGTACACCATCGTCGGGGTGCCGCGCGGGGACAGGTTCCTGCTGAACGTCGGAAAGGGCGAGCGGGACGCCAAGTGGCAGTCCGTGCCGATCGAGTCCGGCCGCTCCGGACCGGCGAAGATGACGCTCAAGGCGGTCTGGTGGGCCAGGGACGGGCGGAGGCTCGTCGTCGTGCTCCACAAGAAGCTGACCGGCGACAACGGGGTCGACGCGGACGAGGCCCGTCCCTACGAGTTCTTCCCCGGCGAGCTGACCTTCAAGTAGGGGGTGGGCGTGGACCGGCGCTATCGACTGAGGAGCAACCGGCCGCGGCCCCCGTCCAGCCGCGCGCTGTGGATGCGGGTCGCTCTCTACACGGGGATCCTCGTCGTGATCCTCGTGCTCCAGCAGCCCCTTTCCAGCAGCAGATCGGCGACCGCGCCGCGTCGTGTCTGGCGTTCTTCGGCTAGGGCCTTCCCCGTACCCGTACCCGAACCCGAACCCGAGCCCGATTCCCGGCAGGCGCCCTCGCCTGGTTGTCCGCGCCCGACTCCATCGGGTACAATCATTGCGGCTTTGGATCGGGCGAAACCCCCATGAAGCGCTCCCCTGCCCTGCCCCTGGTGCTCGCCGCCGCCGCAATGGCCTCCGCGGCCTGCGGTCTCGGTGCGACCACGCAGCAGCTCGAGCCCCCGAAGATCGAGCTGTCGCCGGGCACCACGCTGTACGAGTTCGAGGAGGGCACGGACGAGACGCGGTCGTGGACGATCCACATCCTGAACAGCGGCGGGCAGGTCCTGACCCTGAAGGGACTGCCGGCGTTCGAAGTCACGGAATGCGACGGGCTGCCGGCAGGACAGCACACGTTCAAGCTGGGGTCCTTGCCGGGCCAGTGGACCGCGACCCCGGACCTGCCCCTGAACCCCACGACGACCGCCACGCAAGGCGTCCCGGTCACGGTCACCTGGACGAAGGCGATGGCGGGGTGCGCGTCCGAGGCCACGCTGACGATCAAGAGCAACGACCCCGAGCCGGAGGACCAGGTCAAGAAGGTCGTGTTCCGCGTCCTCGCGTCCAGGCCGAACATCGAGGCCGCGAACGTCGATTTCGGGGGGGTCGCGCCCGGCACCAAGGCCGAGGAGGAGCTGTGCGTCACGAACAACGGCCTGGGCCTCCTCGTGGTCAGCGAGGTCCGCTGCTCGGGCAACGAGGGCTTCGCGATCGTGTGGCCGTGCGAGCGCGGTGACGGCAAGCCGTTCGACCAGCCGATCGCGATCAACGGGAAGGGCTTCGCGCTCCCGGTGTGCACCCCCGAGACCACCGGCCCCTGCTGCGAGGCGCCCATCGAGATCGGGAAGAACGAGAGCGAGTGCGTGCGGGTGACGTATTCGCCGGTCTCGGAGGAGCCCGGCATCATCCCGGCCGACGCCCACTGCTGGTTCGTGTCGAACGACGCGGACGCGCCCGCCGCCGGCCTGGACGTGAAGCTCTCCGCGAACGTCGGCGGCAAGTGCCTGTCCCTGGAGGGCGGGCTGATGGTGAACTTCGGCTCGGTCGTGGTCCAGGCGGTCAAGAAGAAGTGCGTCGATCTGTACGCCTGCGGCGACGAGCCGGTCACGGTGTCGTGCCTGGACCTCGGCCAGGGCACCGACGGGAAGCTGTTCGAGCTGGACAAGTCCGAGGTGAAGCTGCCGTTCACGCTGGCGCCGAACCAGAAGGAATCGTTCTGCGTCACCTACAAGCCGACCGAGGTCCACCAGGACGCCACCGGCTCGTTCGTCCCGGACACGGGCACGGTGCACGTCTGCAACGACACGGAGCTGAAGGCCCTGGACGTCAAGCTCCAGGGGACGGCCATCAACTCGGACGCGCCCGTCTGCGTGGTCAAGGCGTTCGAGCTCCAGGGCGCCCAGAAGACCGCCGTGAACGACGGGGACAAGGTGGCAATCCAGGCGGTGGTGGAGCTCGACGGCAAGAACAGCTACGACCCGGCCGCCGGCAAGCTCGCCTGCTCGTGGAGCGTGAAGGGCCCGGACGGCGACGCCGGCAGCTTCAACCCGAGCGCGTTCTTCGAGAAGGTCACCTACCCGCTGGACGTGGTCGGCGACTACCTGTTCTGCCTGACGTGCGCGAACTCGTTCGGCGCCGAGTGCGCTCCGCAGTGCATCACGCTCAAGGTCGAGCCACCGCCCGGCTGCCACGTCGAGCTGACCTGGAAGACGCCGCTCGACCCGGACGAGACGGACCAGTGCGACGGCTGCGGCGCGGACCTGGACCTCCACGTGGTGCACCCGTACGGTGCCGGCCAGGACTGCAACAAGGACGGCAAGCCGGACGGGTACTTCGACATCTACTTCGACTGCTTCTGGATGAACGCGAACCCGAAGGACCCGCGGTGGTGCCCGCACATGGACCCGGTGGATCCGGCGTTGTGCCTGCCGCACCTGGACCGCGACGACACCAACGGCGGCGGCCCGGAGAACTTCACGTACGCCCAGGCGGACCCGGAGAAGTGCTACCAGGTCGGCGTGCACTACTGGCACGACCACGGCTTCGGTGCGTCGTTCGCGACCGTGAAGGTGTGGATCGACGGCGTCCTCCTCTACGACACGAAGACCCCGCCCAAGATGAAGATGCTCGACATCTGGGATGTCGGCGAGCTGTGCTGCGCCGCCGGCACCTTCACGCCGCACGTGAAGGAGAACGGCGAGCCGATCATCCTCAAGGGCTGCATTCCTCCGGACTTCGTGGAGCCCTAGGGTGTCCGTGAGGCCGAACATCGGACTCGACCGCTCCGCGCTCCCGATCCTCGTCGCGATCGCGTCCGCCTGCGCGGGCTCGGGCGGCGACACCGCCGACACGCGAACGCCGGACTCCGCGATCGTCTTCCCGAAGGACGTCAGGTACGGCGACCCCGCGTCCGACCGCGGCACGGACCCGGCGACCGACCCGGCGGACGACCCGCCGTTCGAGTGGTGGACGCCGGACTACAATGGCGGTGACGACCCCGGCGACGACCCTGGAGGCGACGACCCCGGCCTCCCCCCCGACCCGGGCCCCGACCCGACCGGCGACCCGGGCTGCGTGCCGAAGTGCGACGGGAAGGAGTGCGGCAGCAACGGCTGCGGCGGCACGTGCGGGTCGTGCCCGAACGGCCTCACGTGCTCGAACTTCCAGTGCATCTGCGTACCCCAGTGCTCCAACAAGGAGTGCGGCGACAACGGGTGCGGCGGCTCCTGCGAGGTCGTCAAGTGCGCCGAGGGCTGCACCCCCCCTCCCTCGCCGGGATCCGGCGGCGTGCCGCAGTACAAGTGCATGACCACGGGCCCCTGCAAGCAGGCCGACTACATCGAGTGCGAGGACCTGTCGATCGGCGGCGACATCGGCATGCCCACCAATTCCGACACGCTCGACGTCTACTCGTGCTCGCCCGCGCCCGCGCACGGCCCGGAGAAGGCCTACCGCTTCAAGCCCGACCAGAGCGGCCGGGTGACGTTCACGCTGAAGGACCCGCAGCGCACGTTCATGAACATCTACCTGATCCGCCAGTCCGGCGGGACCTGCACCTCCAAGGAGTGCATCGCCTGGAGCCACACGTCGATCGCGGACGACGTGGTCGCGGGCGAGACGTACTGGATCGTGGTGGACGCGACCGAGAACAACAGCGGCTCGTTCACGCTGAAGATCGATTGCTCGTGGTACGTGCCTCCGCCGGACTCGTAGGTGGCCGGCGGACAGCCCCACCCGCCGGCTGCCGGGCCGAAGACGCCGCCCTGTTGCACGTCGGTGCGACACGCGACGTCACCGCACGGGCGACGTCTTCTACTTTCGTGAATCGGCAGCCGGCGGGGGAACGGGGGAACGGGGGAACGGAACAGGGGTCTCCCGAAAGGGATTGCGCGTGGGTGCGGGGCAGGTGCGGGGCAGGTGCGCGGCAGGTGCGCGGTCACCGACGAGGCGTCCGCCCGCGGCCTGATCTATGATCGTTGCGGTGAATCCCTTCCAGGAGGGGCAACATGAGGCCGTTCGCAACGTTCGTTGTTGCCGTGCTGCTCGCCATGGCCGCGTGCGGAGGGGCACAGCCCGCGCCGCAGCCCGTGCTGCGCACGGCGCCCGCGGAGGACCCGGACTCGATCCAGGCACGGTTCGAGCGCACCTACTTCAAGGTGGCGTGCATGGCGAACGCGGGCCGCGACCCGGAAACCACCATCGTCCCCCTGCGCAAGCCGCTCGACTACCTGGAGGGCCTGACGGCCGAGAAGAGCCCGAAGCTCGCCCGCGCGCTCGAGATGCTGCGCCGCGAGGGTTTCGGCGGCGTGGCCGACTTCCGCGTGGTCGAGGCGCGCCTGCGCGAGTCCCCGGACTGGTGGAACAACCGGATCGACGCGCGCTTCGTGGACGAACTGAAGGCGTGCAGGTAGGCGCCCCGAGCTTGGGGCAACGCGGGGCGGTTCCCCGCTCGGGGAGGCATGGCATGGACGTCGTCGAGGGGTTCCTCACCGCATCCGACGGCACCCGGGTCGCGACCTACCAGGCCGGGCGGCCGGACGGCCCGGTGCTCGTCCTGACGCACGGGCTCGGCGGCAGCATCGCCGCGTGGAAGCACCTGATCGATCACCTCGGCGGCCGGTTCCGCTTCCTGTCCTGGGACTACCGCGGCCTGTACCGCTCCTGCCGCCCCCCGGACGGCGGCACGCCCGAGTCCTACGCGATGCGACGCCATTGCGAGGACTGCCTGGCTTTCCTCGACTCGGAGGGCGTGGACCGCGCGGTGTTCGTCGGCTGGAGCATGGGCGTCCAGGTCAACCTCGAGCTGTACCGGTCGCACCCCGAGCGCTTCCTCGGCATGGTGCTGATCAACGGCACCTCCGGCCGCATCTTCGAGACCGCCTTCCGCGGCGACTGGCTGAAGAAGGTCGCGCCGATCGGCCTCGACTTCTTCGAGGAATCCGGGCCGCTGATCGCTACGCTCGGCCCCGCGGCCACCCGGACCCGCGCGTTCATCGCGGTCGTCAAGGCGCTCGGCCTGTGCAGCCCCACGCTCGACGAGGACGTGTTCCTCGCGATCGCGCAGGACTTCGTCCGGCTCGACTTCCGCGCGTACGGCAGCATCTTCCGCGAGCTGGGCCTCCACGACGCGGACGACGTGCTGCCCTCGCTGAAGGTCCCGCTGCTCGCCGTCACCGGCGAGAAGGACCTCTTCACGCCGATCGAGACGTCCGAGCGCATCGTCGCGCAGGTGCCGGGGGCGGAGCTGACCGTGGTGCCGGGCGGGACGCACTACACGCCGATCGAGTACCCGATGATCGTGAACCTGCGGATCGAGCGGTTCCTCAAGGAGAGGCTCGGGCTCCCCGCCGCGGCGGCGGCCAGTCCCGGATCCAGGTCAGGATCCGCTCCGCGACCGCGTCGGCGGTGAACCCGAACTCGCGCGCGAGCACCTCGGCGGGCGCGGACTCCCCGAACCGGTCCAGCCCGATGCACAGGCCGTCGCGGCTCGCGATCGCGCCCCACCCGACCGTCGCGCCGGCCTCCAGCGTCGCGACGCGGGCGTCGGGGGGAACGACCTCGTCGCGCCACGTCGCCGGCTGCTCCCGGAACAGCTCGAGGCAGGGCATCGACACCACGCGGACGCGGACCCCCTTCGCGGCGAGCAGGTCGCGCGCGCCGATCGCGATCGCCACCTCCGACCCGGTCGCGACGATCACCGCGTCCGGCGCGCCGTCACCCGGCTCGGGCGCGACCACGTACCCACCGCGCAACACCTCCGCCACGCCGCACCCGTCCGGCCGCGCGAACGCCGGGACCGCCTGCCGCGTCAGAGCGATGCAGCACGGTCCGCCCGAGCGCCGCAGGGCCCACGACCACGCCGCGGCCGTCTCGACCGCGTCCGCGGGCCGGAACACCTTCATCCCCGGGATCGACCGCAGCATCCACAGGTGCTCGATCGGCTGGTGCGTCGGCCCGTCCTCGCCGACCGCGTAGCTGTCGTGCGTATATACGAACGTGGTCGCCGCCTTCATCAGCGCCGCGAGCCTGAGCGCGGGCTTCATGTAGTCCGAGAACACCAGGAAGGTCGCCGCGTACGGCCGGAACGCGCCCGACAGCGCGATCCCGTTCGCGATCGAGCCCATGGCGTGCTCGCGAACCCCGAAGTGCAGGTTCGCGCCGCCGAACGCGCCGCGCGCAACGTCGCCGCCGCCCGAGATCACGGTCTCGTTCGACGGTCCGAGGTCCGCGGACCCGCCGACCACGCCCGGGACGGCCTTGAAGGCCGCCTGGAGCACGCGGTTCGACACGACGCGCGTGGCCTTGCCCGCGGCCTCGCGCGCGGCCGCGACCAGCCGCTCGTCCAGGTCCCCCGGCACCGCGTCCCCGTGCTGCGCGTCCCACGCCGCCGCGAGGTCCGGGTGCGCTTCCCGCCACGCCGCGAACCGCTTCTCCCAGTCCGCGCGCCGCGCCGCGCCGCCCGACGCCACGCCCGCGAACGCCGCGCCCACGTCCTCCGGCACCACGAACGACTGGTCCGCCGCCCAGCCCGCGGCCTCCTTGGTGCGCCGGATCTCCTCCGCCCCGAGCGGCGACCCGTGGGTCCTGGCGGACCCGTGCAGCGTCGGCGCGCCGTGCCCGATCTCCGTCCCCGCCACGACCAGGCTCGGCCGCGAAACCTCGGCCACCCCGGCCGCGAGCGCCGCCGCGACCGCCTCGTGGTCGTACCCGTCGACCGCGGCCACGTGCCAGCCCATCGCCTCGAACCGCCGCGCCACGTCCTCGCCGAACGCGACGTCGGTCGAGCCCTCGATCGTGACCCGGTTCGAGTCGTAGAGGTACGTGATCTCCCCGAGCCCGAGGTGCCCGGCGAGCGACGCCGCCTCGCAAGTCACCCCTTCCATCATGTCGCCGTCGCCGCAGAGCGCGAACACGCGCCACGACACGACCTCGTGCCCGGGCCGGTTGAACCGCGCCGCGAGCATCCGGCGCGCCAGCGCGAGCCCGACCCCGTGGGCGAACCCCTGGCCGAGCGGCCCCGTGGTGACCTCGACGCCCGGGGCGAGCCCGCGCTCCGGGTGCCCCGCGGCCCTGCTCCCGCGCTGCCGGAAGCGCTTCACGTCGTCCATCGGCAGGTCGTAGCCGGCGAGGTGCAGCATCGAGTAGAGCAGCATGGAGCCGTGGCCCGCGGACAGCACGAAGCGGTCGCGGTCCGCCCAGTCCGGCCGGGCCGGGTCGAACCGCAGCAAGCGCGACCAGAGCACGAACAGGGGGTCCGCCGCCCCCAGGCACATCCCCGGGTGTCCG
>VGRB01000089.1 GCA_016875475.1 Deltaproteobacteria bacterium | reverse complement strand
CGACGCGATGCGCGTGCCGGGCGCGGCGTGGCGGCCCACGTTCTTCTCGCCGCGGTTCGACAAGTGGGCAGGCCTCCGGTGCGGCGGCGTGAACCTGCTCGTCACCGATCGCGCCGCCTTCCGTCCGGTCCTGGCCGGGGTCGCCCTGCTCGCGGCCTGCCTTGCGGCGTTCCCCGGCGAGTTCGCGTGGCGCACCGACGCGTACGAGTTCGTCAAGGACCGCCTCGCGATCGACCTCCTGCTGGGCGACCCCATGCCGAGGGCCGCGCTGGAGGCGGGGGCCTCGCCTCACGACGTGGTGGCGTCCATGGAGGTCGCGCGGCGCGAGTTCGGGCGCGTCCGCGAGCGGTACCTGCTCTACCGGGAGTGATCGTCTCCAGGGTGCGGGACCGGCCGTCCCCAGGGTGTAGGATAGGTGCGGGGCATGGAGGCGAGACGACAGGTCGCGGTGTTCGGCGGCAGCTTCGACCCGCCGCACTGCGCCCACGTGATGGTCGTCTCGTACGTGCTGGCGTGCACGGAGTGCGACGAGGTGTGGGTCGTTCCGGTGGCGGAGCACGCATTCGACAAGCAGTCCGCCAGGTTCGAGGCCCGCCTCGCGATGTGCCGCGCCGCGTTCGCGCCGCTCGGCGAGCGGGTCCGCGTGCTCGACGTGGAGGCGCGGCTGCCGTGGCCGTCGTACACGGTGCAGACCCTTCGCGAACTGCGCGCGGCCCGGCCGGACGTGGACCTCGTCCTGGTCATGGGGTCGGACATCCCGGCGGAGGCCGCCCGCTGGAAGGCGTTCGACGAGGTGGCGAGGCTCGCGCGCATCCTGGTGGTCGGCCGCGAGGGCGCCCCGGCCGCGGAGGTCGTGGCGGGACCGCGCTTCCCGGAGGTGTCCAGCACCGCGATCCGCGAGGCGCTGGCCGGGGGACGCGACGTGTCCGCGCTCGTGCCGCGCGGCGCGCTGGAGGTGATCCGCAAGGAGGGCCTGTATGGAGCACGCTGACGTCGCCGTCGTGGGAGCCGGCCGGGCCGGGACCGGTGTGGGCCTGGCGCTCGCCGAGGCGGGGATGGACGTCCGGTTCATCACGAGGCGGCCGGTCCCGATGGTGGGGACGGTCCGGGCCATCCGCATCGGCGCCCGCGAGGGGCCCCGCGGCCGCGCCGTGTTCGTCCTGGCCGTCCCGGACCAGCGGATCCCCGAGGTGCTGGCCGAGCTTGTGACCGCCGGTCACGTCAACGAGGAGTCGGTCGTCGGGCACCTGTCCGGCGCCGTCCCCGCCGGGACGCTGTCTGCCGCGACGAGGCTGGCCGGGCGCTTCTCGGCGCACCCGCTGTACTCGTTCCCGCCGCCTTCCCCCCCCCGGCGCATGCCCGCGGGCACCACGGTGATGGTCGATGGCGACACCGCCGGCGCCGCCTGCGCGACCATCGCATTCCGGCGCGCGGGGGCACTCGTGGCGCCGATCGAGCCCGGCGCCAAGCCCCTGTACCACGCGGCGGCGGTCGTGACCGCGAACCTGCCGGCGGTCCTGATCCTGGCCGCGGCCGACCTGTTCAAGGAGTGCGGGGTCCCGGACCCGCTTGCCTCGGCGGCGCGGCTGCTCGGGAGCGTGGCGACGAACCTGGCGAACGCGCCGGGCGCATCGACGGTGACCGGGCCTTTCGTGCGCGGCGACGTGGAAACCATCGCCCGCAACATCTCCGCGCTGGACGCGCGCGACCCGGACACCGCCACGCTGTACCGGCTGCTCGGGGCGCGACTGGTGGACCGGCTGCGGGTGAACCGCGTGGTATCGGAGGCCGCATGGAAGGCGATCCGCGAGACGGTGAAGTAGCGCCTCCCCCCGAAGGGGCCGGGCCCCCCGAAGGGGCCGCGCCCCCCGGGCCGCCTCCCCCCCGGCAGGGCTTCATCGGGGAGATCGTGGAGAGGCGGTCGTGGCCGCTCATCGCGGTGGCGGGCGCGTTCGGCCTGCTGCTGGCGGTCGCCCCGTTCCTGTTCATCTTCGAGAGGAGTCCGTACTCCGACGCGCTCGCGGCCTACGACCGGCTGTGCAGGGCGTCCGCGGCCGTGGACGTCGCGGCGTTCCGGGCGGACCTCGTCGGCCGCGAGGCATTGCGCCCGGACCCGGACGTGGCCGCGCTCATGCCCCGCCTGGCGTGCGTGCCGCGCGGCGCGCACGACGCGTCGTTCGTCCCCGTCGCGCACCAGGCCTGGGGCCCCGACCGCGCGTACCTGCTGACGCTGACGCCGAAGGCTGGGGGGACGGCGGTGCAGGTGCGGTTCAGGGTCGAGGAGGATGTCGTGAGGTGGGAGCCCTAGCCCCCCGGCGCGCCCGCGTCCCTACAACCGGAACACCTTGAGATTGTCGAAGTAGACGTCGGTCGCCCAGTCGTTGAACCCGAAGTACCTGCCGCGGATCGGGTCCTCGTCCGGGTACTGCGCGACCAGCCGCCCGTCCACGAACCAGGACAGCGTGCCGTTGGTGCGGACCGCGGCGAAACGGTACGTGCGCCCCTTCTCGACCGACAGGTCCTTCTCGATCCGGTCCTCGCCGTGCTCGTCCAGGCGCGCGATGATGGAGACCGTGTTCTTCCACCCCCCCATGATCACGACGTAGCCGGCCTGGTGGCGCTGGTCGGTCGCGAAGATCTCGAACTTCAGGTCGCCGTCCTCGGACAGGCTGCGTGCGTCGAACTCGACCCGCACGCGATCCGGGAGCGGCACGTTCAGCCAGATGCCCTCGTTCCTGTCGCCGGCGCAGTGGAGCCAGCCGTCCTTCACGTCCCATTTCCCGGAACGCTGCGTCCAACCGTCCCCGGGCTTGTCCCGCTGGAAGTCGTCCGAGAAGACCTCGACCCCCCCGGTCAGCCCCTCGACGGTCGCGGCCCCCGGCTTCTTCTTCTTCGCGCACGCTGCCCCGCCCGCGGCGAGCGCGACGGCCGCGAGGAACGCTGTCGTCCGGCACGCCCTCACGGCTCCTCCTCCAGGTCGTCGGCGGACAGCACCTGCGGGACGTCGAGCCGCTCCGCGTCGTAGTTCGCCTTGAGCACGACCAGCTCGTCGTTGGTGTTCCGGAGCCTGCGCGACAGGATCAGCAGCAGGTTCCGGAGCAGCTTCGCGCTCGTCTGGGGCCACTGGCGGAACAGCGACTCGAACGTGCGCCGCGGCAGCACGAACACCTCGGACGCGCCGCGCGACACGGCGGTCGCGAGCCGGGGCATCTCCTCGACGAGCGACAGCTCCCCGAAGTGGGTCCCCGGGCCGAACGCCTGGATCGGCTTGGCGTCGCGCCAGACCTCGATCTGCCCGGAAAGGACCCCGTAGAGGCCGTCACCCGTCTCGCCCTCCCGGAACACCTCCTCGCCGTTACGGAAGGTCCTGGGCTGGCAGATCGACTGGACGCGCACCCACTCCGCCGTCGAGAGCCCCTGGAACATCGCGAGCGACCGGGTGGCCTCGTTGCGGACTCGCACGGCCTCGGGGTCGCCCTCGATGCGGACGACCTCGACCACCATGACAGTGACGTTGTCCGGCCCCCCCGCCTCGTTCGCGGCGGCGACCAGGGCGTCGGCGGCGACCTGCACCGCCCCGGCCCCGGCGATCCCCAGGACGGCCTCGTCGTCCAGGACACCGTGGAGCCCGTCCGTGCACAGCACCAGCCTGTCGCCCGGCAGCAGCTCGAGATCGAAGCAGTCGGCCTCGATCGTGCCGCGCATCCCGAGGGCACGTGTGACCACGTTCTTGTACGGGAACCGGGCCGCCGACGCGCGGGACAGCCGGCCCTGGCGCACCAGCTCGAAGAACAGCGAGTGGTCCTCGGTCAGCAGGGCGATGCCGCCGTCGCGGATCAGGTAGACGCGGCTGTCGCCCACGTTCGCGACGAAGGCGCGGTCGCCGGCGGCCAGCACCGCGACCATGGTCGAGCCCATGCCGGACAGGTCCGGGTGGAGGTCGCCCTCCAGGATGATGCGCTCGTTGGCCGCGCGGGACGCGTCCCGCAGCATGCGCAGGACCTCGCGTCGCGCGAGCGGCGTGGGCGTGCGCGAGTACCCCGACACGGTCGCGGAGCGGCCCCGCACGTGGTCCTCGACGGCTCTGCAGGCCTGCCGGCTCGCCTCATCCCCCCCGGTATGCCCCCCCATGCCGTCGGCCACGACGAACAGCCCGATGTCGGGCGCGAAGGACATGTTGTCCTCGTTCCGCGACCGGACCCGGCCGACATCCGTCCTGCACGCGTGCTGAAGGATCAAGATCCCCCCCGGGCGTCAGATGCCGAGCGTCGTCTGGAAGTAGACGAAGTGGGCCGCGTCGCCGCCGAGGACGCGCGTGACGCCGCCGACGGTCGCGGTCGCGCCCTCGGTCGCGGCGCCGGGGGCGAAGACGCCGTAGCCCAGTTCGAACCGCAGCCACTCCATGGCCTGCCAGTCGGCCGTGATGTCGAACTCGTGACCGATCGCCTTGGAGCCGCCGGGGGCGAAGGTCGTGGTGCCCTCGAACGCGCGGATCGTGCCGCCGTCCGTGGACAGCCCGAAATAGCGATAGTCGAGGCGGATTCCGACGGTCGGGTGCGGCTTCATGCGGAAGGTCGGCCCGACCACCCAGATGCCCTGCCAACTGAAGTTGTCCATCAGGCCGTACTTGGCGTGGCGGGTCGGGAAGACCGGCTCGTAGCGGACCGAGGAGTCGTCGGTCGGGTCCGCGTCGCCGGACGCGCTGTCGAAGAAGATCCCGAAGCTCGGGGACATGGCGACCGGGATCTCGTACGACGCATCCAGGTGGTAGGCGGTCGCGAGGTGGTCCGCCTCGATCACCCTGCCGGTCGGGTCCCTCGTGTCGCGCACGCCGAACTGCACCGCGGCCTCGCCCTCGATCGTGAGGCCGGCCACGGGCTTCGCGACCAGGCGGGCGCCCACGGTGCCGATCCGGGAGGCGTCGGCCGTCTTGTCGTCGTGCACGTACAGGCCGTAGATGTCCCCGGTGAGCGGCTTCCAGACGTCCACCGTCGCGTACAACCCGTAGAGGTTCATGTCGGTCAGGGTCGCGGCCGGGCCGCCGCCCACGCCGATCTGGGTCGCGACCGGCTGGCTCGATACCACGAGCGGCGGCACGTCGCGGATCACCGCGCCGAACGCGTCGATGCGGAACGTGTCGGCCATGCGGTACCCGATGCGAGCGCCGTCGAAAGAGCGGCCGACGTTGCCCCAGTTGTTGCGGCCGATCTGGCGCCCCTCGCCGAACTGCATCTCGAACCGTCCGCTCTGCACCTCGAGCCCCGGGGTGAACAGGTCGTACAGCAGGACGTAGCCCTCGTGCAGGTCCAGGTTGTTGTCGTTCGACACGGTCGCGTCGCGGCCGGCGACCGGGTTCTCGGTGCCCCACAGGCGCGAGTCCTGGGCGACCGCCACGCCGCGCACGCCCTTGATCGGCTCGACGGCGAGACCGAAGCGCAGGCGCTGCAGGTAGTACAGGTCCTGGTCCTTCGCGTCGGAGGACACGTCGATGCGGTTGCGCTGGTACTCGGGGCGGATGCGGATCTGGAAGATCGGAGTCATCCAGAACAGCTTCTTCGCTCCCTTGTCGATCAGGGCCTTCAGTCCTGCCACCTCGCGCTTCAGCTCGGACACGTCCGCCTTGAGCAGCTCGACGTCCTTCGTCACGGGCGCGATCGCCTCCAGCGTGCCCGGACCGACCTTGTCCGCCAGCTCGTCCGTCTTCTGCTTCAGCGTGCCGATGTCCCGCGTGTGGCCGGACGTGATCGTGTTCAGCGAGTCCACGTCCTCCAGCAGCGTGCCGACGATCGCCTCCGTGCCCCTGCCGGACGACTTCTTCTGCGCGTACGCGGGGAGCACCAGGAACGACGCGATCCCGACTGCGACCCAATGCCACGTGCGGAGCATGCCTACCTCCCGACCGGACGGTCAATCAACGCGGCGACTGTACCAGAGGACGGGCGGGGCGGCAACGGGGCACGGAAGGACCGGGCTCGGGCTCGGGTACGGGTACGGGTACGGGGGCTACCGGCCGCTTCCACCGAGCAGGTAGACCGCGAAGGAGGCCAGCCAGTGCTCGCCGCCGTACCCGCTGTCCGCCATCTGCGCGAGACCGGCCTCGCGGTGCAGCCGGGCGAGCCGGAGCAGCGCGTCCCGCCGGAAATCGCCCGCGGGGAGCGCGGACGCGACGCCCTCCATGCACCACGCGCGGTGCAGGTCGAGCCCGATCAGGTGCCCGATCCGCGGATCCTTGCGGTCCCGCACCTCGGGCGGCTGCGCGAGCCGCGCGAACCGCGCCGACCCGGGCGCCGGCAGGAAGTCCCCGAGCCACGCCGCGAACTCGCGCGGCGGCATCACGCGGCGCATCAGGTCCGCCTCGGCAAGGCACGGCGACACGAAGTCCTCCCCGGACGGCTCGTAATCGGTCGGGCAGCCCTTGTCCGCCGCATAGAAGTCACGGGCGCGCGCGACCAGCAGCGCCTCGAACGCGGCGTCCGACGCCGCCCGCGCGTAGTCCAGCATGTGCGCCATCGCGAACGCCGTGTTCTGGTGCGTGCCCTCGCGGCACGGCACGGACAGCCGGGGCAGGTAGTCCGCGGCCTTCGCCGCGAGCGCCCGCGCGAGCGGCCCCACCGCCGCGTCCCACCGGCGGGCTGCCGGGTGGTCCCAAGCCCGCAGTTCCGCCGCGAGCCGGAGAAGCCACGCCCACCCGTACGGCCGTTCGAACGTGCGGCTGCGCTCGAGGCCGAAGAAGGTCGCCTCGCGATCGAGCCGCTCCGGGACGAGGTGCGCGTCGAGCACAGCGACCGCCGCCTCCGCGCCCCGGACGCCCGGCACAAGCCGCAGCACGCGGACCATGGCCCAGTGGCCGTGCACGGCCGAGTGCCAGTCGAAGCAGCCGAAGAACGCGGGGGTCCACTCCCGAGGCGGCCGCACCGCGGCCTCGCCGTCGTAGATGTGCCCGGGCTTGTTCGGGAACTCGCGGTCCACGCACGCGAGCGGGAGCGACAGGAAGCCGGCTGCCCGATCGGGGTCGAGGCCCGAGGCGGGGCCCCCGGGCGGCGGCCCCGGCTCGTCCGTGACGGCCGCCCCGGCGCACCCCGCAAGCGCAACGGATGCCGCAACCATGACCGGAAGCGTCCGGCTCATCGAGTCCTCCTCCGCGCCGGATTGTATACTGAGGAAGGAGGTGCTCGGTGCACGACGCGCTCTCCCGCAGGACGCTGCTCGAGTGGATGGGACGGGCAACCGTGATCGGGCTGGCGTCGCCGCTGATCCACGCGTGCGAGCAGGCCTCGGGCGGCGCCATCGCGGACGTCCCGGGCGCGGCCCCGGGTCCCGATCCGGGCCGCGAGCCCGGAGCCGACCATGCCGGCGACGGCGCCGCGGAGGCAGGAGCCGACCCCGGCGCAGAGGCGTCCGGCGCTTGCGAGTTCCAGCCCGGCACCGGGGACCTGCCGATCTACCAGGGATGGGGCGAGCGGACGGTCGATCCCGTGGACCTCGCGTCGGTGCTCGCGACGTGGCGGCTCGAGGTCGGGGGCATGGTGGACAGGCCTCTCTCGCTCTCGTTCTGCGACCTGCGCGACCTCGGGTTGACCCGCCAGGTGACCGACTTCCACTGCGTCGAGGGGTGGTCCGTGCTCGACGTGCCGTGGGACGGGATCCCGCTGGCGCGCCTCATCGACCTCGCCGGTCCGCGGTTCGGCGCGACGTGGGTGACGTTCCGCACCGTCGGCGGCAAGTACCTGGAGTCGCTGGTCTATCCGGTCGCCCGGGAGCCCCGGACCCTCCTCGGGCTCGGCGTCGACGGGCACACCCTGCCCGTGGCGCACGGCTTCCCGTGCCGCGTCGTCGTGCCCCGGCTCTACGGCTACAAGAACGCCAAGTACGTGACCCGCATCGACCTCGAGTCCGAGGAGCAGGTCGGCTTCTGGCCGAAGTTCGGCTACACCACGTCGGGCGAGGTCGACCCCTCCCGGCTCCGCGAAGGGAAGTACTGATCGGCCCCGTTCTGCTGCCGGCGGATCATCGCCGCTTCAGGATGACCTTCAGGTCGGCGCTCCGGGCCACGTCTTCGTGGGACAGCGCGAGCGTCGCGTCCTGGTGGCCCGGCAGGGTCAGCCGCAGTTCGACGCCACCCTCGGGCACGAGGACCTTCACCGGTGCGGCGCCGAGGTCGAGCCCCTTTCCCGTGGAGACGCGTGCGCCCGGAGGCTCGCTGGCGACGACGGCCTCGATCGGCGCCGCGACCCTGCCGCCGGCGGCCGTCACGCGCCCGGGTCTGCCCCCGCCCGCGCCGTCCTCGTTGAAGTCCGCCGGAGCCTTCTCCGTCGAGACCCCGGCATGCGAGACCACGCCCTTCAGCCAGCCGACCGCGCCGGCCACGCCGACCGTGCGCAGGACGTACGCGGTCCCCGCCGCCACCAGCGCGACCACGACCACGGCCCAGATCGCCCCGTACGACCGCCGCTGGACGCGCTTCCACAGCGTCAGCTCGGACTCCGGTGCCCGCCGGACCGGCGGCTCCCAGTCGGGCGGAGGCGCCGGACCCGCCTCGTCCTCCTTGCGGGCGCGCGACGAGGCGACCGAGGCCACGATGTTGTAGCGCTGCGCTCGCAGGGCGTCGCGCTCCCCGGCCACGCGGGCGCGCTCCTCCTCGACCAGCCGCCGCTCGGCATCGAGCCGCTCGCGCTCCTCCTCCAGCTTCCGGGCCAGCCCGGCGTCGGTGACGACCGGAGCCGCCGCCGGCGAGGGGGCGGACGGCTCGCGCGACGGCACCACGATCGCGGGCACGCCGGCCGCGGTCTTCTCGATCCCGAGCGCGTCGAACGCCTCGCGGAACTCGTCGGCGCACCGGAAGCGGTCCGCCGGGGAGACGGCCAGCGAACGACGCAGGAACGCCGCGATGACCTGCGGGACCTGCTGATCCGCGACGAGCATCATCGGGTCGTACGTCGCGTCGAGCTTGGTCGCGAGGATCTCCTCGGGTGTCTGGCCCGCGAACGGCCGGCGCCCGGTCATCAGCTCGAACGTCATCGCGCCGAGCGCGTAGAGGTCCGTCCACGGCCCGATGTTCGCCCGCTGGAGCTGCTCCGGCGCCATGTAGACCGGCGTGCCGGCCAGCAGGCTCGTCTCGGTCTTCTCCCGGACGAACTTGGCGAGCCCGAAGTCCAGCACCTTCACGAGGTTCGGGTTCCCGGCGACCGGCTGGAGCATCACGTTCTCGGGCTTGACGTCGCGGTGGACGATGGACCGCTCGTGGGCCGCCTGGAGCGCGTTCAGGGTCTGCCCGACCACGGCCCGCGTCAGCTCGATCGGCACGGCCGTCCGCCGGTGCGCGTGGTCGCGGATCACGCCCTTCAGCGTCAGCCCCCCCGCGACGAACTCCATCACGAGGTACGGGGTGCCCTCGTGCATCCCGTACTTGAGCAGGCGGACGATGTTCGGGTGCGAGAGCGTGGCCAGCGCCGCGGCCTCGCCCTGGAAGCGCCGCGCGAGCCCCTCCGCCATGTCCGGGTCCACGTTGTGGAGGTGCATGACCTTCAACGCGGCCTTCATGCCGATCGGCATCTGCAGCGTCAGGTAGACCTTGCCGAACCCGCCCTCCCCCAGGCGGTCCACGACCAGGTACTCGCCGACCATGACGCCGGCGAGCGCGTCCGGCCTGCCCGACCAGTAGTCCGCCGGGACGAAGTGGTAGCCGCGGGCCGTGCAGACCTTCTCGGCGCAGAGGGCGCCGACCGGCCCTTCCGTGCCGCATCCCGGACACTTGCCCGGCGCTCCCTGGGTCATCGAGCCACCCCGGTCGGGACCGGGGGCAGTATCCGACGCGCGGGGGAGGGGGTCAAGCGATTCGCTTGCGGAAGCGTACGGCCGCGAGGGCCAGGATCGCCCTGCACGCCCGCCGCCGCAACTCGCGCCTCCGCCTCGGCCAGCGCCGCGTCCGGCTCCAGGCACTCCAGCTCCGCGAGCAGCCTGCCCGCCTCGACCGTGTCGCCTTCGCGGGCGTGGAGCTTCGCGATCCGCGCGCCGATCCGCGCCGACACCGCGACCCGCGTGCCCTCCACGACGCCCGAGCTGCCGGGCGGCCGGTGCGCCTCGGCGGCCTGGTCGCGGAGCTTGAACCACAGCGTCACGCCCAGTGCGGTCGCGAGGACCACGAACACCACGATCACCCGCTTCACGGCCTGCCCTCCCTTCGCCCACGAATCGCGCCTTCCGGCGGGGTGATGATCCCCCCCACCGCGATCGTGTACGCGTGACGCTTCAGCGCTTCCAGGACATCGGGCGACTTCGGCCCGACCACCTGCGACGTGAGCGGGTAGCCCAGGAAGTAGAAGACCAGCATCCCCATCAACATGACCGTCGCGACCGGCGGGTCCACGTCGCGGAGCCGCCCCTCGCGCCGCGCCCCCTCGAGCAGCGACACGAACGCGGTCTGGTTGGCCCGGATCGTGTCGCGGACGTCCCCCAGGACGGGGCTCTGCCCCACGATCAGCTCCTGGAACACGATCCGCATGAAGTCCGCGTTCCGGTCGAAGAAGTCCACCACGAACCCGAAGAGGCGGCGGAGCCGCTCCTCCGGCGGGAGGTCCGCGGACAGCAGCCCGCGGATCTCGTCGCCGACGAGCCCGGCGTGCGACACGAGGATCTCCCGGAGGAGTCCTTCCTTGGAGCCGAAGTAGTACTTGATCATCGACAGGTTGCAGCCGGCGCGGGCCGCGATCTCGCGCGTCCCGGTCGCGGCGTAGCCCCTGTCGGCGAACAGCGTCTCGCCCGCGGCCAGGAGGCGTTCGCGGGCCCCGGGTGCCCGGTTCTCGTCCACGGTGCGTCCTCGCTTCGCGGCGCCCATGACGGGAGGATAGACGTGGAAGGCACCCGTGTCAAACACTCGATTGATTGATTGCGGTCGCGGACGGCTCTACACGTCCACCACCATCACGAACACGCCGGACAGCGCCAGGACTCCGCCCGCCAGCGCGTGGACGTAGCGCTCAAGCAAGCCCAGGCGGAGGACGCGGAAGCCGGCCCAGCCGATCGCGGTCATGGCCATCATGGTGCCGATGGTCGCGACCCCGAACGCGCCGGTCACGATCGCGAGCGCGATCCAGTCGTGCCCCGCGGCGGGATACATCAGGAGCGGGATCAGGGGCTCGCACGGCCCGAGCACGAACACGGTGAACAGGACCCACACGGCCTTGCCGCTGCCGTGGGGATGGGCGTGCGCGACCTCGTGGCCGTGCTCGTGGACGTGGGCGGATCCGTCCTCGTGGATGTGGACGTGGGAATGCCGCCGTCCGCGCAGCGCCGACCACAGCCCCCACGCGCCGTACGCCAGCCCGAACCCGATCAGCGCCCACGTCGCGATCGGGCCGCGCGCCTCCTCGACGCCGGTGACGCTCGGGAGGGCGAGCCCCGCCGCGACGCCGATCAGGCCGATGGCGACCGACGAGATGACGTGGCCAAGGCCGCACAGCCCAGCCACCACCAGCGTGCGCCGGAGCGTCCACCGCCCTGCCCTGCCGAGCGCCACGAACGGCACGTAGTGATCGGGCCCGATGACCGTGTGCACCAGGCCGAGCGTCAGCGCGGTCGCGACGAGGATTCCCACGGGTCCGTCCGGCACGAAGCCCTCCCGGCCGAGGCCGGGCCGATGATATCATCACGACGCCTCGTGGGGGGCCGGATACGTGCGAGCACGCGTTCATTTCCTGACGGATGCCATCGTCGCCGTCGCGGCATTCCTCTTCGCGACCTCCTGCGCCCCAGAGCCTCCAGCGCCCGCGGCGTCCGTCGCCGCTCCACTGACCGTAGGCGGCTGCCAGTGCCCCGCGTGGTCCTCGGGCGTCGCGTGCGAGGCGCTGTCCTACTCGGACGTGCCCGCGGACGGCACGTACCACGTCACCACCTTCGGCGGCCCGGGCGACGGCCAGGACATGTGGGTCTGCGGCCACAAGACCACGGACAACGGCTCCTGGGCGTACATGGCCGGGCACGCCCGCTTCGGCTGCGCGAAGGTCCGCGTCGAGGACCCCGCGTCCGGCAGGTCCTGCGTCGCCGAGGTCGCCGACTGCGGCCCGAACCGCTGCGTCGAGGAGGCCGCGTCCTTCTCGTCGTGCGCATCGCACGTCCCGATCCTCGACGTGAGCCCGTTCGTCACGCAGCACCTGTTCGGCATCTCGTCGTCGGGCTGGTCCGAGAAGCGCGTGGTCCGCGCGGAGGTCGTGGCGCCCGCGACGCCGATCGGCTGCCCGGGCGGCGATCCCCCCGACCCCGACCCGGACCTCTCGATCGCGATCCGGTTCGTCGAGGTGCCCGGCCAGATCCCCGACTTCCGCCCGGAGGGCCCGTCCGCCGGCGTCTTCGACCTGTACGAGGGGCAGGCCGCCCGCGTCGAGATCGCGGTGCGCAACGCGGCGGGCGCGGGGGCGACCGCGGGCGCCGTGCTCGTCGGCTACGGCCTGTCCTCCCCGTGGATCGCGCCGGTCCCCGGCACCCCGCTGGCGGGCACGATCGACCTCGGCCCCCTCGGCCCCGGCGAGGAGCGGACCGTCGTCGTCGAGGTCAGGGCCGCCTCCTACTCGATCGGCGTGCCGTCACCGCCCGTCGCCCGCGCATGGGTCCGCTCGGTCCCGGGCTACTACGAGGAGCAGGCGTCCTGGGACGACCCGGTCGAGCACAACGACGCCGGCTCGCTGCTCCGCGCCGAGGTGCCGGTGGACGTCTGGTCCCGGACGCGCTGGGAGTTCGAGGGCTCCGAGGACCAGACCGAAGGGTGGGCGCCGGGGGCCTCGGTCGCGCCGCTTCGCGTCTTCGGAGGCGCGCTCGTGATCCAGGCGACCGGCCCGGACCCGGCCGTGCTCGGCCCGGCCACCCGCATCGATGCCGCGGCTGCCGGCGCGGTCCTCCTCCGTTCGCGCGCCCTGGGCGGCGACGCGGGTGCGCGCCTCCTGTTCGAGACCGAGCTCGAGCCCGGGTTCGCCCCGGAGCGGTCGGTCGCGTTCACGCTTCCCGGCGACGGGACCTTCCACGACGTCGAGGTCCCGGTCGCGGCCGTGCCCGGCTGGACCGGCACGGTCACGCGCCTCCGCATCGACCCCGGCACCGGCTGGTCCGCGTTCGACCGGATCGCGGCGATCCCCGCCGGAACGCCGCCCGACCAACCGCCCGAATCCGTCCCCGTACCCGAGCCCGTACCCGACTCCATGCTCGATCCCGTCCCCGTCCCCGAGCCCGAGCCGGACTCCCCCCCCGTACCCGAGCCCCGGCCCGAGCCCGCTGCCGATCCGTCCCCCGGCCTCACCGCAGACGACTCCATCACGCCGCCCCGCTCCTCGCCGGGCGGCTGCGCCGCGCTGCCGTCCGGCGAGTCCGTTCTCGTATCGATACTCGTGATCGGCGCCCTCGCGGCGCGATCCGTTCGGCGCCCGCGGCTTGCGCCCGCGGACGTGCACGACGCTCCCCCGAACCGCATCATCGAGCCATGGGAAGACCTGCCGTGAAACCGGACGACCATCCGATGCTCAGGGCCCGCGACCCGGCGTTCATCCGGAAGCTCCGGCCGTTCGTGAAGTGGTACGCCGAGCGCTACTTCCGGGCCGAGGTCGAGGGCATGGAGAACCTGATCCCGGGCGCGTCCGTGCTCGTCGGGACGCACAACGGGGGCATGCACCTCGCGGACACCTACGCCTTCGCGAACGCCTTCTGGGACCGGTTCGGCACCGAGATGCCCGCGTACGGCCTGATGCACCGGGTGGTGTCGGCGGTCCCGCCGGTCCGCGACGCGTTCCTGCGGCTCGGCGCGCTCCCGGCGTCGCCCGACGCCGCCGACGTGGTGCTGCGCGCGGGCCACCCCCTGTTCGTGCTGCCGGGCGGCGACCTCGATGCGCTCAAGCCGTATCGCGATCGACACAAGATCGTCTTCGGCCCCCGCCGCGGCTTCGTCCGCGTGGCGATCCGCCACGGCGCGCCGATCGTCCCGATCGTCAGCGTGGGTGCCCACGAGGTCATGTTCATCCTGAACGACGGCGAGTGGCTCGCGCGGCTGCTCGGCCTGCGGCGCTTCCTCCGCATCGCCAAGGCCCCGTTCGCGTTCTCGTTCCCGTTCGGCCTGACGATCGCGGGACTGCCGTCCCTCCCACTGCCGTCCAAGGTGCATGTGCGGGTGCTGCCGCCGATCCGGCTCGCCGAGCCGCCGCGCGCCGCGAACGACGCCGCCGCGGTGGAGCGGGCCTTCGAGCACGTCAGGTCGGTGATGCAGCAGGGGCTGGACGAGCTGGCGTCAGGCCGGAAGCGTCCGCTCCTGGGCTAGTCGCGTACGGTGGAGGCCGGCCAGGCCGGCTTCCGCCGTGCGCGGCCCCGTACCCCTACCCCTGCCCCCACCCGCATCCGAGCCCGTACCCGCCCCCGCGTACACTTCCTCCGCCAGGAAGTCCCGCACCATCCCCGTGACCAGCGGCGGCCGCTCGATCATCGGCATGTGGCCGGTCTGCGCCATCCCGAACGCCCGCAGCCGGGGGATGCGCGTCAGCGCGGCCTTGACGCTTGGGAACGCGACGAGCCGGTCGGCCTCGCCCCAGATCGCGAGGACGGGCATCGACAGCTCCGGCAGGTGCGGCGAGTAGTCCCGCCCGAGGATGTCCCGGCAGATGGAGCACGACACGCGCGCGAAGTCGCGGAGGTGCGGGAACCCGGGCGCGTCCTGGAGCGACGCCCCCCGGAAGTGGCGCACGTACGGGTTCACTTCGGGCCGGTCCACGAACACGTTGTCGAGGATGAACCCGTGCACGTGGAGGAGCGCATGGAAGAGCGGCCGGCGCCGGAGCATCAGCGCGCCGGCGACCTTCATCCACCCCGGCAGCGGGCCGAGCCCGGCCGCCCCGACCAGCACGAGGCCCTCGACGAGGTCCGGTCGCGCCAGGGCCGCGGCCAGGCAGACCGTTCCGCCCATCGAGTGGCCGAGCAGCGTGGCCCGGCGGATGCCGCGGCTCGCCAGGAACTCGAGCAGGTGGTCGCGCAGCATGTCGACCGTGTAGTCGACCCAGGGCTTGCGGGTGGCGCCGAACCCGACGAGGTCCAGGCCGATGACGCGGTGGTCGCGGGCCAGCTCGCGCGCGACGAACTCCCAGTGCGTGACGTTGCCGCCGAGCCCGTGCACGAACACGAGCGCGGGCCCGCGCCCCTCGTCGAAATACACCGTGCGGTGCTCGTCCCACCCGCGCCACTGCGCGAACGGGAACGTGGGGGACCGGCCCATGCTGACCGGGCCGCACGTGTCGTCCAGACGCTCCGGGTTCCGGGTCGCCATCCGCCCGCACCTCCTCGATGGGGGAAGGTCCGCCGTCGTGGGCGATCTTGTACGGGAAACGCCCGCGGCTGCCAAGCTCGCGACAAAGGAGCGTGCCGCGCCGTGGCGCGGCGCGCTCCGCGCCCGCAAGGCGGGCGCGCAAGGGGGGTGGCCCGCGCCCCGCAACGCGGGGCGGCGGGCAGGGGGGCGAGCCGCGCCCCCCTCCGATCGATGCCCCTGGGCCCTGCCGGGCTCCG
>VGRB01000088.1 GCA_016875475.1 Deltaproteobacteria bacterium | reverse complement strand
CCCCATGTGGGTGATGTCCTCGTAGGTCACCCCCCGCCCCAGCGCCGTATTCACCGCGTCCTGCACCTCGACCGGGAGGTCCAGGATCTTGTGGTGCTTGCGCCGGGACATCACCATCGCTCAGCCCGCCACCCCGGGGTCCGCCGGGATGTTCTTCTCGATGAGGTCGACGCCGCGCGGCAGCATCCACCCCTTCATGCGCCGCCCCACGCCCTCGATCTCGATGACCTGGACGCGGATGTAGTCCTTGCTGGGCCCGGCCAGGTAGCGCATGTGCTGCTCCACCTCGGGCACCGTGACCCCGTAGCCCCCGTCCGACAGCGACTGGGCGATCAGCTCCGCGGTCGCGCCGTACTCCTCGCCGGCGTGCTTCAGCGTGCGCAGGATCTCCTTACGCACCAGCCGCTTCTGCGGGTCCACCGTCCCCTCCCCGGCGCCTGTTGCCGTCCATCTCGTCCATCCGCTCGAGCACCCGGTCCAGCTTCCGGTCGAACTGGTTCATCGACCGGATGAAGTCGTCCCGCAGCACGTAGGTCAGGGGCATGTTCCGCTCGGTGCGGCTGATGTGCTCCCAGACCTTCTTCACCTCGTCCCTGATCAGGTCCTTCAGGTCCTCGGTGCCGGCCGCGTTCTTCTTGATGTCGTCGTCGATGCGTCCGCGCAGGTCCTTCAGCAGCCATGCCGCGAAGCCCAGCACCGCGACCAGCAGGGCGCCCAGGATCCCGACCACCAGGTACGCGCCCGCCGGCGTGCCGGACTGCTGGGCGATCACCTGCGAGAGCTGCGCGACCTGCTCCGGCGTCATCGGCCGCCCCCAGCCGCGAGACGGGGGAGCTTGGAATCGCGCGAGGACTGCTCCTCGCGCGAGGGATACAGCCTCCTCATGCGCAATCGGTCCTGCGCGGCCGGCACCTGGGACTCCACCAGGCGCCGCACGTCGGCGCGGTCCAGGAGCTGCACGCACGGCGGCCCGGCCTGGAGCAGGCGCTCCGCGCACTGGAAGATGCACAGGCCGACCGACTTCGTCTCCATGCAGTCGTCCAGGCAGTCGGCCGCGGCACCGACCGCGGCGGCCCCACACCACAGGCCGTCGCGCCACTGCGCCGCCGTACACGCCTGCGACGTCGCCACCAGGCAGACCATCGCGACCAGCCCCGCCGCATGCCGCGTCGTTGCGGTCTTGCTGCCGCGCAGCAGGTCCACGCCCGCCCACCTGGCCCCCGCGATCACCCCCATCCCGGACAGGCCCGCGAGCACCCCCTGCCACCAGGGCAGCGGGACCGGAGCCGCCAGCGCGAACACCAGCCCGAGCACGATGCCGCAGCACGCCGCGAGAGCGCGCTTCCGCGCGGGCCGCGACGCCGCGATCGCCGGCACCAGACCCTTGAGCAGGACCTCCATCACCACGTACCCGAGCAGCCCGACCACCCCGGAGATCCCGAAGAACGTGCCGACGTCGAACTCCATGCGCCCCCCCCCTACTTCCTGGCGATCGAGAAGTGGCACTTGACCGTGCCGTTCAGCGCGCCCGCGTCCGCGAAGTTGACGATGGGCAGCGTCAGCGTGGCTGCGCCCACCGCCCAGCCGGGCGCGACGATCGGCACTCCCGTCGTCGCGGTGCCGTACTGGCACGTGACCGCCGGCACGACCGAGCTCTCCGTGACCTCGCTGTTGTTCAGCGTGACCGTGTCGATGGCGCCGACCGGCGTGGACAGGTTCACGGTCAGGATCCCGGACTGCGCGTTGATGGTCCCGGCCAGCGAGATCTCCGAGGTGTAGTCGTCCCCGTCCTCGAAGTACGTGGGGCCGCCGTTGTTCGCGAAGGCGACCGACAGCCCGGGGGCGATCGCGGTCCCGGCCACGGCGCAGTTCAGGTCGGCGCCGTTCAGCGCCTCGCTGCCGAACTTCCACTGGAACCTGCACGCGCCGTCGGCCCCGCCGGTCACCGTGATCTCGATGTGCAGCGTGCCCGTGCGCGTGCTCTGGCTCGACAGCAGGATGGTCCCGGTGGACCCGCCCACCCGCGTGTACGTGACCGCGCCTCGCGTGGTGGCGGCCGTCGCCGTCCCGGACGCCTGGCTGAGCGTACCCGTCAGCGTGGCGCCCGACGTCTGGACCACCAGGCTTCCGACCCGGAGCGTGCCCGCGACCTGCGTGATCGTGGTGTTGTCGATCTTCGCCTCGAACTCGGTCCCGACGAGTTGGAGCCCGTCCCCCGCGGTGTACGTCGTGTCCGTGGGGGTCCCGCACGTCACGGTGCCCGTCTCGCTGATGCTCGCGACGGAAGACCCGGCCGCGCATGTGCCCGTCACGCGCGTCTGCATCGAGGCCGGGTTCACGTTGAGCGTCACGGTCCCGGACGTCCCGCCTCCCGACAGGCCCGTCCCCGCCGTCACCCCGTCGATGTCGCCCGTGCCCGCCGTCGCGTAGTCGCTGCGGTACCACCGCCCCGTGCCCGTGTCCGGCTGGTAGATCAGGTCGGCCACCGGCGCCGCCGCGCTCGCGGCGTGGAAGATGAACGTGCGCGGGACGCCGCCCGCCGCGGAGAGGACCACGCACTGCATGCCGCCGTAGCGGGCCGCCGGCGCGATCGCGGTGAGGGCCGCCGTGTTGGCCACGGCCGCGTGACCCAGGCGGTCGAGCTTCAGCAGCAGGTCCGGGAGCAACAACCGCATCGACCGCGTGCCCCACCCCACCTCGGCAAGCCGCTCGCTTGTCAGGACGTCGGCGCGCGCCGCCGGCGCGAACTGCGCCGAGGCCACCGCGAACACCAGGACCGGGACCAGCCAGGACCTCTTCATGCCTCACCCCACCGTCAGGAGGAACGGGTCGTTGAACCCCACGAAATCCGTGCGCCGCCCCGGCGCCCGGATGGGCCGCTGCTTGATGAAGGCGTTCGCACGGATCGCGTCCGCGACCGTCTTGACCTTGCTGCCGCCGCCGCTCGCCCCGAGGGTGATGACCTGGTCCCCGTGCACCGCAACGACGATCTCGACGTGCGTGATGCCGTCGGGCCCGGAGCCCCAGTACGCGAGGCAGCCGCGTCGCGGCGCCGTCGTGACGGGGTACGTCCGGTACAGCGTCTGCGCGCCGGCGTCCCCGCCGTGGAGGAAGCGGCCGACCGACTGCACGAACTCCACCGCGAACCCCGAGCAGTCGAACCCGGACGGATCGTCCCCGCCCCAGCGATACCAGTGGCCGCGGTACGCCCGGACGTACTCGAGTGCGATGTCCGCGAGGACGTCGTCACGAGCTGGCTGAGCATGCTCCGGGCGCACGTCGATGCCGCTGATGCCAGAACCGGGACCCGCGACGTGCGCCCGGAGCTGGTCGGCTTCCCGGAAGGAGTGCGTCGAGGTTCGTTTCGCGACCGGCATCTACCGGGTCCCGCAATGGCCAAGTCAACTATCCGACGAGACTGCGATACGCGGCTAGATGGGGGGTGTTCACGGAAGTTCACGGGAGTTCACTGCTGCGAAACTTTTTCGCGCGCCTCGACGGCCGGCATCGGGATCCGCAGGTTCGCGCCGGCCTTGAACGCCGGCAACTCCTTCCGACGGATCATTCGGTACACCGTCGCGGGGTGCACGTCCCACCGCGCCGCCAGCTCATCCACCCGCATCGACCGTTTCACGCTTCCGCCGTCCCCCATCCTCCGCCCTCCTGACCGGCAACTGGTAGCGCCGCCGGAAGTCCTCGATGCTCTCGCGCGTCACGACGACGCCCCCCCCAGCCGGATCGCCTGGAGCGTGCAGCCGTTCCGCAGCATCCGCCAGCCGACGTGCGGCGCTAGGCCCAGCGCCGCGAACGCCTCGAGCGGCGGCACGCCGGCCGGCGCCCGGCCCGTCCCCCGCGACCGGCGCCGGTGGAGGAGCGCCGTCGCGCTGGACCGCAGGACCTCGATGGCGATCCCGCCGCGACCGGGCCCGGGCACCCGCCGCCCGGTCAGCGCTCCGGCCTTCACGAGCTGGCGGATCCGCTCGCCGGTCACGCCCCACTCCCGCGCGAGCCGGACGGTGCTGACCCACTCGTCGCCCGCGGTCGTCGCGGCGTCCGCTCGCTGTACCCCCGTCCGCGCATCTTCTTCAGCGCCTCGATCAGCGCGGCCGCCTCCTCCACGGTCTGCGGCCACGGGTGCCCGCCGCACACCCGCTTCGCGAACCCCCGCCGCCGCTCCTCCTCCCGCCATCCCAGGTCCTCCCATAGGTGCCGGATCTTCGAGAGCTGGAGGGGCGACGGCGGATCCCCCGGTGCTGCCGCCGCCTTCGTGGTCCTCGCCGGCGATCGCCGCCGGAACCCCAGCTCCCGGAACCGCTTCAACACCGCCTCGAACCCCCTTGCACCCAGGTCCTTCGCCGACGCCACCCCGCCCTGCACGTGCAGGATGTCCCGGTACGTGTCGTCGGAGAGGCCGAGCTTCGCCTTCGCCACGTGCAGGAGCGCGAGCTGTTCCTTCGTCGGCACGTCGTCCCCCGCTACGCCGCCTTGCCCTCGAAGGACAGGACCGCCTGGCGCTCGTCCGAGGTCGCGGGCTCCGGCACGCTCTTGGCCTGGCACACCGTGCAGACCACGTCCTGGCCCACGACCCGCATCGACTCCACGCCGTGCGTGCACTTCGCCCGGCCGCGCACCCTCGCCAACGCCTGGCCCGGCGTCTTCCCCTCGGCCACGACCGGCCGCCGGTGGTCGCCCACATCGACCTCCACCCGGAACCGGACCGCGACCTTCTCCGCGCCCGCCCACTCACGGATCTCGACCACCTTGCCGGTCGTCGCCGGCCACCGCTCCCGCACCCGGCCGACCAGCTCGTCGACCGTGTTGCACGTCTCGCTCATGACCGCCTCTCCTCAGGGGCCAGCCGCATCTCGACCTGGCCCACCAGCTCATAGACCCACCCGCCCTTGTCGTAGGCCCGCGCCCGGCGGAGCGTGGACAGCGCGCGCCGCACGTGGCTGTCCCGCGTCTCCCGCCGCTCCCGGTCGGACTCGATGATGTAGTACCCGCAGGGCCGCCGCGTTGCCGTCCCGATCGGGACCTGGTGCAGCTCCACCAGGTGCTTGACGACCTGCTGCACCCGCCGGGGCTCGAGGTCGGTCAGCCTGGCCAGCTCGGCCAGGCCGATCGCCTCGGCCCGCCCCCGGTGCAGGGACAGCCGCACCAGGACCTCGCCCTCCTCCGGGCTGAGCTGCCCGACCGGCGCGAGGACCTCGAACGGCAGCAGCTGCAGCACCCCGTCCATCCTCAGCCTCCGGCGGTCGCGCTGCGCGCCGGCGACCGCGGCAGCTCGCGCGCCACCCGCTCGAACGCGCCGACCACGCACTGGGCGCGGTTCGCCTCGTCGATCCACACCGGCTCACCGCGCTCCATCCGTCCCAGCACGTCCTGCGTCTCGCGGTGCGCGCAGGCCAGCAGCACGCGAACGTCCTCCACCCGGACCAGCATCAGCCCGCTCATGCCGCCCCCCGGATCGCCTCGCGGTTCGGCTCGCAGAACGCCGCGTCCTCGACCTTCCGCGCCACGCCGACCGTCGCGAGGATCTCGTCGGAGTACTCCCGGAGCCTCTCCTTGTCCGGCTCCTCCTTGACGCGGATGCAGGCGAGCATGCCCGCGGCGCGCAGCTTCTGCAGCGTCTCGGCCACGCTCCGGATCTTCAGCCGCGTGGATACCCGGAACCCGACCACGCCGAAGTTCAGGACGCGCGACTTCGTCTGGCCGAGGTCCTCGCGCCGCGCCTCGATGTACTCCGTCACGTCGCGGATCGCCTGGTCCCGCTTCTCCTGGAGGCGCGCCGCCTTGCGCGCGGCCGCCAGCCTCAGTCTGTTCACGTCCTCGGTCAGCTCGTTCTCGAGCGCCTCCAGGTCCATGTCGCACTGGCCGACCACGCGCAGCTGCGCGTCGACCTCGTCCCAGCCCCCGAGCTTCGGCCCCTGCACCTTGTGTCTGCCCAGCTTCATGACGCCTCCTTCCGTTGCTGTTGCGCACCATCGCCCCCGCCCCGTGCGGGAGCGCTCCTTCCCGTCAGGCCCTCGTCCGCCAACGCGCGGATCCGCCGCAGCCCGGCGTCCAGGACCGGACCGCTGTCGTCCGCCTCGAGGGAGCAGGCGAGCAGCAATATCTCCGTGAGCGCCCTGCGCAGCCCCTGCTCGACCGCTGACTGCGGGATCGGCGTGTTCACCGGGTGCACGTGACGTCCTCCCGTCGCATCGCCTCGTATCCGCCCGCCGCCTCGGCCGCGGCGCCGATGCGCCGCATGGCCTGCTGCACCTGATGCGGGCACGCCTCGCCCCGGAAGTGGTCCACCACCCGCAGCACGTCGGCCGGGCTCACGGTCACCACCGGCGCGTGCGGCCGGAGCGGCCGCTCGCAGGCCGGGCAGTCGGACACCGGAATCAGCTCCGCGGCGTGCTCGCTCATGACAGCCCCCGCGCGGCGGCGAGCCACTCCGGGATGACGAGCGTGCCCTCTTCGCCGCGCTCGCTGGACGCGCCGATGCTTGACCCGGACCGGATCTGGCTCTTCGGGATCCACGCCTCAGTCCGGCCGTCGGTCACCAGCAGCGCAACCCCCGTTGCGGCCAGCACGCGCACGTCCACGGGAAACGGGTCGTTCCGCACGTCAGACCTCCTCGAGCCAGTCCGCCAAGACCACGCGGTCCTCGTTCGACCGGTCGCAGTTGTCCACCACCCAGAACCGCCACGTTCCCGGCCACGTGGACACCAGGTGCGAGTGGCCGTTCCAGACGTAGAACTGCACGCGAAGCCCGGTGCCCCGCACTGCTCGGCGCGTCGCTGCGTACTGCTCGCGGAACGTCCTCGGATCGTGCAGGGACACGTTCAACGCATGTACGCCGGCGCGCTCCAGCGACTCGGCGCCCGATCGGTCGAGCAGCAGGCCGTTCGTGTAGAGCACGACGTAGCTGCGGGGGCTCGCCAGCCGCGCGACCCGTTCGATGCGCTCCGGGTACAGCAGCGGCTCGCCGCCCGTGATGCAGACGATGCGATACGCCGGCCAGTCCACCTCGTGCAGTCGTGCCGGCCGGAATGCCGCGCGCACGGCGGGCTTCCTGTTGCAGCAGTAGCCGCAGACGCGGTTGCAGCGCCACGTGACCACCACCCGGACCGTGTCGACGGCCTGCCCCACCCCGTTCTCCCTCCGCGCCTCTACAGGTACAGGGGCGCCCCGCGTCCGTCGCGCTGGCGCAGCACGCGCTGCGCGCGCTGCACCGACTCCACCACGTCGGCCACGGCGATCACCGTCCCGAGGCCGCACCACGCGGCGACGAGCAGCGGCAGCACGAGCACCTTGATCGCCGCGACCTTGACCTCGACCGGCACGCTCAACATCGGGACGCCTCCATCTCCAACCACGGCCGCCCGGCACGTGAGGTTGTGGCGGCGGACGTCCGCCAGCACACGCCTCGCCTCGAGGCTCAGGGGCCGCACTCCCAGATCGACCTTCACGCCACGCCCCTGAGACGCGACACCCCGCACGGCCGCACCGCCACGTCCATGCGCGGCGCGGCGAGCGCGACGGCCATCTCGCGTTCGTTGTCCCGGTCCTCAGCGAAGCCGCCCGTGTACTCGGGCAGGTACGGCGTCGGGTCCACGTCTCGACCCACCACAACCCGGGTCCCGTCCGGCTCTTCGACGGTCTGCGCGCGCGGGCACATCAGCAGCGGTACCCGCGCGCAGAACCCGGCCTCGCGCCGCGACCGCCAGCCCTCGCCCCACGGGCACTTGGCGTACAGGCCGCAGCACGGCCGCGGGTCCTGCCGCAGGAACAGCACCCGCGGGCACACCTCCTCCGGGTGCGAGGGGTTCACATGGGCTCCGCCGCAGTCGCCACCTCGCGCGTAGCCCTCCCAGGCCCATCCGACCGAGCAGTCCTCCAGATCCCCCTTGCACGACAGATGCCTCTCCACGAGAGCCCGAAGTTCAGCGCTCATGCATCCCTCCGTCGCGCCGTCCCCAACCTGCGCGCAACGCCTCGTTCGCCAGGCGCTCGCCTTCGGGGCACCCCTAGACACACCCGCCACGCGCCTTCTCGCGTCTCGTGCGGCGCCGTGACGAGCGAGCCCTTTGCGAGCAGCTCCACCGCGTCGAACGCCTGGACCAGGGTCCTGAACCCGTACCCACACTCCGCGACCACAACCGCCTCGTGCCGGTCCGGATGCGTGGCGCAGTACGGCCAGTTCGCGGTGGGGTGCCCGCAGTGCTTGACCTCCCAGCCGCTAGCATGTCGCCAGCGCGCACCGCACCTGTCCCCCGGCGCGGACAGGCGAGTCCATCCGGCTCGCGCCCTCACGCCGCCCTCCGCGTCGCCTCGCGCGCGAGCCGCCGCGCGGCCTTCTCGGCCGCCGCGATGGCGCCCGCCTCGCCCTTGTAGGACCAGCCCGCCGCCGCGTCCTTGCCGGCCGTGCTGTCCCGGACCTTCCAGTCCCAGATGCGGTCGGTCCGGCGAGTCGCCTGCAGGAAGTACCTGCGCCCGGCCAGGATCCGGGCCGCCGTCACGAACTGCGTCTCGTTGCGCTTCGCCATCGCCCCCCCCTACGCGGCCGCGCCGCCCATCAGCATCGCCTCGGCCATCTGCAGGTGGAGCAGCTTCGGCGTCTCGTCCTCGGCCGACGCCAGCTCGACCCCGAGTTGCAGCACCTTGACCAGGCGCCGCACGCCCCCGTGCTCGCCCGCCTTCGCCCCGAGGTACGCCAGGCAGTCCGCCGACAGGTCGCCCGCGAACCCCTGCGCCAGCGCGGCCACGTCCTCGTCCGACACCCCGAGCGCCACCGGCCGCCGGATGCCCACGCGCGAGAAGAGCTGCGCGAACGCCGCCCGACCGTTGCCCAGCATCTGCTGGTAGACCCACTCGTTCCCGCACAGCACCAGCCCGACCTCCGCCGAGTCGTGCAGCGTGCGCAGGACCTCGAGCGACCGGAGCGACAGGAACTGCGCCTCGTCGAAGATGAGCAGCCGCCCGCTCCCCTCGAGCAGCTCCACCAGCTCGTGGATGTGGACGCGCAGGTGACCGGCCCACTTCGCGCGCCGGCCGAGCGCGGTGTTCGCGCCGGCCAGCACCGCCATCGGGCTCCGGAAGCTCGGGTCGCACCGGACGTAGATGGCGTCCCGGTGCTCCGCCTTGTAGTGCTTGACCGCGACCGTCTTCCCCATCCCGGCCGCGCCATAGACCACCGCGATCTCCCGGTGCACGTGCGCGAACCGGCACGCCTCCAGGATCTCCCGCGCCAGCTTCGTGTGGACGAACTCCTGCCCGCGCGGGCCCGCCTCGCGCTCCGTCTCCACCGCGAGCAGGCTGCACACCTTCGCCGTGATGGCCTCGTTGTCGCCCGGATACTTGTTCTTCAACCAGGAGTTGAAGGCCCCTCCGGAGATCCCGATCGCGCGCGCCACGTCCGCCTGCGACTTCGCCGGCCTCTGCGCCCGCATCCACGCCACGACCCGGACACGCGCCTCTTCCGTCGTGAACCTCGTGACCGCCGCTCCCTTGCCGACCATTTGACGCCTCCTTCGTTCGCTCCTCGTATCAGCCCGCGGGGGCCACCCCCCGCTTCTCACCCGCCCTCGTCAGCGCCTCGAACCCCCTGGCGCAGAGTTGCTCGCGCTCGCTCGCCGACGCCGTCGCGACCGCCTCGCGCCCCCGCGCCGCGGCCCGCTTCATCGCCTGCTCCATCTCGACCGGCCGCACGATCCGCGGCCGCGGCGGGTCCCGCCCCACCTCCGCGCCGGCGGCCGCCTTGCCCTCGTCGATGACCCGCTTCAGCGCGTCCGGCTCGCGGTCCTCGGCCCTGACCCGGTCGATGTACGCCCGCGCCTGCGCCTTGGCCTCGCGCCTCTTCGCCATCGCCTTGCGGTAGTGCTCGGACGTCGCCCCCCAGTCCATCAGCTCGTTGCACTCGGCCGTGCAGAGGAAGCGGTCCTCCAGGTCGTACACGTACACGCGCCCGATGAGCATCGGGTCGTACCGGACGTACACCTCCCGCCCGAACAGCCCGTACAGCTCCGGCGCGTCGAACCAGTGGTCGAACAGGTGCACGCCGTTCCGGCCGATCTTGAACGGCCGGCTCGACCGCATGCACATCAGCGCGAGCGACTCCTCGGACGCCCACCGCTGCGCCGTCGTGACCAGGCCCTCGTCGAACACCTGGAACCGCGGCGCCCCCTCGCGCGAGCAGGGCTGGCGGTTGTACACGAACTCGACGTACTCCCCGAGCCGCTCCTCGATGTCCAGGAACGTCGGCAGGCCGTCCCGCCGCTTCACCACCGCCGCCAGGCGCTCCGGCTTCTCGCGGGGGTTGCCGCCCGTGTAGGACTCGTGGCTCCGGGAGAACCACTCCTTCCACTCCCGGAACATCCGCTCCGCCGGCTTCGACCGCGCGTTGTAGGGGTTCGCGAAGGTGATCTCGATCCCGAGCCGGCCCATCATGCAGTGCGCCCGGCCGGGCTCGATCTCGAACCGCACGCTGCTGAACCGCCCGCCCGCAAGGTCGTAGGACCGGTAGTCCTTCCCGTTGTCGATCAGGATCTCGTGCGGCAGGCCGTACCGCATGGCGGCCCGCTTGAACGCGAGCACGATCGAATCGCTGTTCGGAGACGCGACGACGGCCACCCCGAGGCAGCGCTGGCTCTTGATGTCCTCCCATATCGTGACCCACGGCCGCATCGGCTTCCCGTCCGGGCCGATGCAGATGAGGTCGAACTGGTGGTGGTCGGAGTTCCAGATCCGGTTGACCGCCAGCTTCGAGTAGTCCCGCTCGATGTACGGGCCGCACTTGTCGCGCCACGCCTTCTCGCCCTGGCGCGCCAGGATCAGCGTCGGCAGCGGCAGCGACTTCACGTGCCGCTCGAACGTCCTGATGCTCGGGCACTCGAGTTCCAGCTCGCGCGCCTTCGCGGTCGTGACCCGGTGGCAGTACGAGATCGACGGCTGCGCCTGGTCGAGGTACAGGCCGGGGAAGTACCGCTCGAGCTGGTCCGGGATCTCCTGCCCGCGCAGCTCGCGCGCCGCGCGGCCGTCCGCCAGGCCGTCCACCCCGTCCGCCTTCAGCGACCGCTTCCAGAGATAGAGGCTCGGCACGCTGATGGGCTGGCCCGGGTGCATCGCCTGCCGGCTCGCCACGAACTCCTGGTCCGTGCCGCGCTTCCGCGCCCGCCACTCCTCCCAGCTCCTCAGCGCCGCCATCCGGTACTCGACGATCGCCCGCGTCTTCGCGGGCACCGTCGCGTACAGGTCCGACTGCGCCGGCGTCGGGGTCTCGACCACCCCCGTCACCGACGCGTTCAGGAGGGTCAGGTGCGCGGGGGGTACGGAGCCCTCGGCCGGGCGCGTACATGCGGGCGCGCACGACCCTGTGGGGTCTCCCGACCCCAGGGGGGTAGAGCCGCGAGAGGCGCGATAGGACTCGACGTCCGTGCGGTGGAACAGCTTCTTGCGCCCCCCGCGGCACGCCTCCTCGCGGGTGCGCCAGCCGTTTTCGGCAGCGATCCGGCGCGCGTGCTTGGGCGCGCAACGCAGCAGATGTCCGACTTCCGCGTCCGTCAGCCAGTCCCCTACCACCCTCAACCCCTCGTAATCGCAGCGATGTCCGACTTCCGCCGGGCGATGTCCGACTTCGTGTCCGACTTCCGGGCCCGATGTCCGACTTTCCGGTCGTGCGGTCCGGGCAGGATCCCGGCCGGCCCGAGCAGCTCGTCCGCGACCGCCTCGAAGCGATCGTCGAAGTAGCCGGCGCAGACCTGGGTCGCGTGACGGTCCTCGTCGGCGTCGTCCGGCGCGCAGTACTCCTCGCCGGCGACGAGCTGGTCCACGACCTCGGGGCCGGGACCGTCGAACGGTGTGCGGATTTCCATGACCACCGCCCCCCCACCGACGCCGTTCCAGCCCCGCAACCACTCCTCGTGGTGCCACTCGCAGTCCAGGCAGTAGCCGGACGGCAGGATGGCCTTCGGGTCGTGGCCGCAGGCTGACATTCCGCTCAACTCCTTGCCCTGCTACGATCCCGGCGGCCGCGGCTGCCGGAGGACAGCGCTTGAGCAAGACAAAGCAGCCGAAAGCCCATGGCCACCTCGTCCCGAGCGGTCGCATCCTGCTCACCCTGGTGGACTACCAGTGCATGCGGTGCGGCACTACCCGGGAGTTCGGGCGGCCACCCAGGGACTCGGACCCGACCGATCGGGTGGATGCCGACGACCCCTTCGACCTGACAGACTTCTTCGCCAGGCGATCCGGATGGATCGCGGTCACGCTCCACGGGAGCGCCCCCAGTACGCGCCTGGTCCTCTGCGACGCGTGCGCGCTCCACGTGGCACAGCAGATCAAGACCCTGCGCGGCGAGTGACAACCGCTCCACCTCGCGCCTGCTCATCAGGCAGCCTCCCGCGTCCACGTGCAGCGCCAGCGGAGGCGGTCGAGGCTGCCGGCGCGCACGCCACGGAACCCGCACCCCTGACACCGGTATCGCCACGGACGACGACCGCGGCCTCGGCTGACCTGGCCCGTGCGCAGCAACGCACGACCACAGTCCGGACACCGAAGCTGCGGGCGGCCGCGCCGGGGCTTTTTTTGTGCAGCCATCACGATCCCACCAGCAGCACGGCCAGGGCCGCGATGCTCGCCACGATGACCACCCCGACGATGACGGCCGCGGCCGCCTGGCGGATCGGCTCCATCCCGCCGGCGTCCGTGATCCGGACGAGCGCGTGCTCGAGCACCGCGCCGTTCACCTCGAGCCCGCGGAGCCGGTAGATGCCGGTCGCGTAGATCCATGACAGCAGTTCGCCGCGCTCCACGTGCATGCGCAAGGCGATCCGCCAGACGGGCACGAACCCGTCCCGCACCCCCTCCTCGTCGAGGACCTGGAGGTACGCGCGGACGAAGTCCAGAGGATCCATTTGAAGGCCATTTGAAGCGGTTTGAACGCTCTTGAAGGCCATCGTTCAAACCTCCTTCTTCGCGCTGATGAACTCGGCGATCGCCTCTTCCGAATACCCGTAGGCGTGGCCCCAGGCCCAAGCATCGAAGGTCGGACGGTCGGTTCCGCGCAGCAGTTGGACCAGGACCGCGCGCATGTGCTCGTGCCGGAAGAAGTAGAGATCGAAGTGATCCTCCCCGAGGACCTCGATGTGCCACCGGAGACCCGCGGCCTCGACCTCGCGGAGCGCTGCCGCACGCTCCTCACGCCGCACGGCTGCATGCGCCAGCGGTCGAACGCCGCGCTTGATCAGGTCCGCTTGAGTCGCTACCTTCGACTGCGCCCACGTGAGGGCATCGATAGGGAGGAGACCATGGCCACCGGAGCACCCGGCGAGACCGTTCCCGAGTCCGGCATCTACAAGTGCATCTGGTGCGGAAACGAGGTCACGTGCGTCAAGGGCGAGGTCTTCCCGCCGTGCGCTCGCAAGTGCACGCACGTCCAGTACATCATGGTCCGCGCGACGCGCTGACGTCACCCCAGCACCCCCGTGTCCTCAGCCTCGACCAGGACCCGCAGCACCCGCCCGCGCTGAGCGAGCCGGCGCTGCTCCTCCTCCACCCGGACCAGGTCACGGCGGACCAGCTCCGGCACGAACACCCGGCACCCGCACGCGTCCGCGAGCAGGCGCAGGGTCCGGTGCTCTTCCGTGGCGTGTACGAACGCGGGCAGGTATTCCGTCGGGAAGCGGTGCTCCGGCTTGCTCGGCGCGGTCCAGGCGTCGAGCATGGCCTGCGTGATCTCGCGCGCCAGCAGCGCTGCCATGCGGTCCGCGACCTGGTCGCGCGGGTACCGGGAGCGCCGGAGGTCCTCGGCCAGGGCGGCCTTGATCTCCACCGGGAGCGACCGGGCCCGGTCCACCTGCGCGATCTGCTCGAGCAGCGAGAGCTGCCCCGGGACCACCCTCAGCTTGCGCGGACGCGGCATCCGCTACCCCCGGCACGCGCGCTGTCTGCGGATCACGGAAAGACCGCCGTTGACGCGATGTTGCCGTCGCGAGACACTTACGGTCCGGATCCCCAAGAGACCCGGCATGGCAGCGGCGGGGACCCCGAGGAGACGAGCAATGTGGGCCAGGACACGCTTGGACGTGGCGTGCCCGTGCATCACCATGCTGACCATGGGCCGGGACACGGCGAGGTCCCGCGCAATCGAGGAGAATGTGTACCCTCGCGCACGGAGCGCCAGACGCATCGCCTCAGCCTGGCTGATCTCCACCCTCAGCGCCGCGCTGCCTCTGCCTGCCATCGCCCTTCGCCTCCGCCCCGTCACCCCCGCTTGTCTGCGGAACGGGGTTACAACTGTCAGTAGTGTTGTCCGCAGGAGCGAACGTGTCAAGAAAAAAGTTCGCTAGTGCGGACGCTGCGCCCGCAATTGCGGAACGTCTCAAAGTCTTTCGCGAATCTCAGGGCATGTCCGTGCGAAGCATGGCCACAAGGATCGGCGTGAGCGCAAGCTTTCTCTCTGATATCGAAGCAGGCAAGCGCCGTCCATCGTTCGAGACGATCACTGGAGCTGTGTCCGCCGGTGCGGACGCTGCGTGGTTGCTCACTGGTGTGGAACGCGCGCCCGCGCGCGAGGCCGAGCCGTCGGACCCGCGCCTGGCCGAGCTGGTCCGCGAGATTGACGAGTGGTGGACGAAGACGGACGACGACCAGCGCGCCTGGCTGCGCGTCGAGTTCCGCCGCATGCTCAAGGGACGATAGGGAGCGACGCAGCGGAACCCGAAGGGATCCGAGCCGGGCGAAGGCGCGCGTTGCGGCGCGCCACCTCGCAGGCTATCATCTGGGACGCCGGCCCGGCGGGTCGGCGGCCATGGAGGCTGCCAGTGGGCACTGCATCAAGGTCCGGCCCGAGCCGACTTCTCGTCCATAAGCGGCCCGACCGGACCGACGTGGACATGCACATCGAGGGCTTCGTGTACGAGGAGCGCGACGGAACCTGGGTCGCACACTGCCCCGACCTCGACCTGTCGTCGTGCGGCAGTTCCGAGGAAGACGCTTACAGCCACATGCACGAGGCCATCGATCTCTTTGTCCGCTCGTGCATCGAGCGCGGCACGCTCGAGCGGGCGCTGACCGAACTCGGCTGGCGCTGCCTCGGGCCGACCGGCCGCCAGCAGAAGCCCTGCAACCTGGCGGCGAGCGACGCGCCCCCCGCCTTCATGATCGACGCCATCAAGCGCACGCACGAAGGGCGCTGGTCCAGCACGATCCGGCTCGGACACTGAGGTCGCCTTGTCCCGAATCCCTCCCCAGTGCTGGCACGACATGGTGCGGGTCTTCGAGGCCCTGGGCTTCCATGTCGACCGGACGAGTGGCGACCACATCGTGATGACCAAGCCGGGCCACTCGAGGCCCCTGGTCATCCCCAAGAAGGATGACCTGCCGGACTTCGTCGTCTCCAACAACCTCCGGACGGCCCGCGTCAGCCGGAAGCTCTACCTTTCGGTGCTACGCGGCGGTCGCGTCCACAAGTGAACGACCCTCGTCTGAAGACGAGGGCTTCGCGGCGCCGCGCCGACCGGAGGTCGGCGATTCGCGGCGCCGGGTTGAGCCGCAGGGACCCCTGAGAGGCCGCCGCCTTC
>VGRB01000087.1 GCA_016875475.1 Deltaproteobacteria bacterium | reverse complement strand
CCCCACGAACCACGCGTACGGCAGGAAGGCGCCGAGCCAGGCCGCGAAGTTCAGCCAGGGCACGCCGAGGAACCCGGGCGGCAGCAGCTCGTTCCAGCGCCAGAACACGCCGGACAGCGACGCTAGCGGGTCGAGCTGGGCATCCAGGGACAGCGCGAGCAGGGTCGTGGCCACCGCGCGGCGCGTCACCGACCGCGCGAGCCACGGCACCCACTCCGCGAGCTGCTGCACCATCGCGATCGTCACGTAGAACACGATGCACCAGCCGAGCATGGTGCAGAGCGGCGCGACCAGCGGCTTCAGGTAGACCTGGAAGCTCGGCTCGAAGAAGAAGTGCATCGCGATGCCGGTGTTCTCCAGCACCAGGCCATAGACGAAGGTGACCCCGAAGAACAGGACGAGCTGGTGGCGTCCGCGGCCGACCAGGATGGCCAGCATCATCACTCCCACCCACGCGAACTGCGACGCCTCGAACAGCACTGTGAGCTGTTCGTGCGTCAGGACGTGCGGCCGGTGGAAGGCCACGATGATCGCGGGCACCCCGAGCACCAGGCCCGCGAGCCCGGCCCACGCCATCCACGGCGCGCGGAGGCGGGCGGAGTTCCGGATGCGCAGCCCCATGAAGACCGCGACCCACGCCATCGGGAACAGGACCGTTGGCACGAAGTCCATGCGGGACAGGCCGAGCGCGTCGAACCCCTCCTGGGGGAAGTTCGCGAGCGACGCGTGCAACAGCCCGATCCCGCTCAGGTAGACGAACCACACCGGCAGGTAGCGGGTGCACTCGCGCGCCACGCTGCGCCACGAGAGCAGCGGCAGGGCAGATGCGGTCATCGGCACGGTCGTATCGATCACGGCACCTCCTGCCGGCCCGCACGACGTCCGAGCCGGCTGCGCGGGGGCGCCCCGGCCCCCGGTCGCTAAATCTACTTGCACCGCCCCCTCGCCGCAAATAGGATTCGCCGTCGGATGGGGGCAAGATGCCTCGCCTGCTCCCGATCGCCTTCTGCGCCGCGTGCACGCTGCTCGTCGCGACCCCCGCGGCGCGGGCCAATCCCTTCGAGACCTACGGCTTCGGCGCGCGGGCGATCGGGATGGGGGGCGGGTTCACCGCGGCCGCGGCCGGACACGAGGCCCTGCACTACAACGTCGCGGGGCTCGCGCGCGCCGAGCGCCCCTCGGCCGCGCTCGGCGTGATGGCCTCGCACCGGAGCCTCGACGTCGAGGGGGCGGCCGGCCGCGACGACTGGCTCGCCCTGGTTGCGCTCGGCCTGTCGGCCCCGCTGCCGCTCGGCCGCGCGATGGAGCGCCGCCTGTTCGCCGGGGTCGCGGTCTGCCTCCCCGGCGACGCGCTCTACGACATGAGGCTGCCCGACGACCGGGCGCCGTCGTTCCCCCTGATCGGCGACCGCGACCGGCGCCTTGTGGCCACGGCGGGGCTCGCGGCCCGCATCTTCGACTGGTGGCTCGCGGGGGTGGGCGTCACCGTGCTCCCGGACGTGGCCGCGGACGTGAGCGTCGATCTCCGGCAGGCCGGCGGTACCAACGACGCGCGTGTCCGGGTCACGCCGTCCGCGGCGCTCTCCGCGGGCATGACCTTCCGGCCGCTACGGGCGCTGTCCGTGGGCGTGGCGTGGCGCGGCGCGCGGCACTCCCGCGTGAAGCTCGCACCGGTGCGCGTGGACGTCGCGTCGAACCTCGACCCGGTCCGGGCGAGCATCGAGGCGCAGGCCTACGCCATGCCACACCAGGTCGCGCTCGGGGTCGAGTGGCTGCCCGTCCCGGAGTGGACCGTGACCGCGGACGTGACCTGGTCGCACTTCGGCGCGTGGCAGGCGGCGAGCCCGGAGCTGGCGCTCTGCGCGCCGTGTCCGCGCGACTGCTCGGACGGCGACTGCCCCGACTACTGCACGAGCGGGGCGTGCAGCGCGCTGTTCCGCGACGAGGTCCGGCCCGCCTCCTTCCGCGACACGTTCGCGCCTCGCGTCGGCGCGGAGTGGCGTCCGCTCCCCGGGCTCGCCGTGCGCGCGGGCTACGGGTTCGTGCCGTCGCCGGTGCCCGCGCAGACCGGCCTGACCAGCCTGATCGACGGCCACCGTCACGCGGCCGCGCTCGGCGCGGGGTGGCGGTTCGCGGACCTGCCCGACGGCTGGCCGCGCGCGATTGCGCTCGACGCCCAGGCGCAGGTCCAGGTGATGAGCCGCGTGGGTTGGGCCAAGTCCGCCGCGGACGCGGACGGGGACGGATCGCCGGACAACTACCGGCCGCCCGAGGCCGGCGGCGGGTGGCCGACCGTGGCCGGGTCCGCGCTGATGGTGGGGTGCGGGCTGGACGTGCGGATGGAGTTCTGACGATGGCCGCGCGCTTCGCCCTTCTTGCGACGCTCCTGGTCCCCGTCGCCCTCGCCTGCAACCCTGTCCCCGGCACCGATTCGGACGGCGACGGCCTGACCGACGAGCAGGAGGCGGTCCTCGGCACGGACCCCCGCGTCGCCGACACGGACGGGGACGGCCTCGCGGATGGCGCGGACCCGCACCCGCTCGCCGGGACCGGCTCGCCGCCGACCCTCGCGATCCGGCTTTCGGCGCTCGACCTGACCCCGCCGGACCTCCGCGCGAGCCTGCGCATCGACCTCCGTCGCGCGGAGGGGGCAGCGCTTCAGGGCGCGCTCGCCGCGCTGACCGCGAGCACGGACCGGGGCGCGCTCTCCGCGCTGGCCGAGCCCGCCCCGGGCGACTACCGCCTGGACCTGACGAGCGCTTCCGCGGTCGTGGCCGAGGTCAAGGTGCGCTACGACGATCCGCTCGACGGCCTCGCGCCGGTCTCCGCGAGCGTCCGCGTGAGCCTGCTCGCGGCCGATCACCTGCCCCTGCCCGGGGTGAACACCGCGCCTTACGAGGGGGCCGGGCCGGCCGCCGGCACGCTGCACGTCTTCACGGTCGATGCGCGAGGCGCCCTGCACCCGGACTTCCCGCCGTCGCCGTACCCGGGCGCGTTCGTGCAGGTCGATCACGCGGGGGGGCAGTTCCGCGGCGCGACCGACGCGCTCGGGGCGCTTCCGGTGCCCGGGGTCGCGGGCCCGTTCGACGTGACCGTGGGCGCGCCCGGCTGCCGCTACGTGACGCTCCAGGGCGTGGACGCCGCCTACGTGTCGCTGCCGGTCGCGCCGCTCGACCCGGTCCTGGGCGGCGCCGCGGCCGAGGGCACGGGCGTCGTCAGGGGGCTGGTGACGGGCTTCGAGGGGGAGCACGGGCTCGCCCCCTTCCCCCCCGGCGACGACATCCTGTCGGAGGCGAACATCGCGATCGTGAACGTGGCGATGGTGAACGTGCCGCTCTCGCAGATCAGCGCGGGCACGCTCCTCCAGCAGCCCGATGCCGCGGGGTCCGTGCTCGCGCTGCCCCCGAACCTCGCCATCCATTCCAGCGTGTCGCCCGAGTTGTCGCGCTACACGCTGTCGGCCATCCGGCCCGGCCGCCACCTGGTGTTCGCCATCGCGGGTCGCGCGCTGAACGCCCCGGCCGCGGTCGTGGACCCGTACGCGCTCCAGTTCGAGGCGCTCGCGATGGGGTTCGCGCTCGTGGACGTGGGCCCGGGCGACGTGATCGAGGCGCCGATCGCGCTGGACGTGGACCTGCGCGACCCGGGAGGCATGGTGGCGGTGGACCTCGCGGCCGGCGCGATCCCGGTCGACCCCGCGACGGGCGAGCGGCTCGCGAACGTGCTCGCGCTGCCGGTGATCGACACGGGCGCATACGGCTTCGTGTTCGCGGACGTGGACGGGACCTTCAACCGCGACGGGTTCGCGAACCCGGTCCGGCTTCCGTTCCCGTCCGCCGCGGACTTTTCCCGCTTCCCCGAGGTGACGCTCACGCCCCTCGTGGTGTCGCTCGGGGGGCGTGTCGCGTGGAAGGGCGCGGACCCGCCGGGGATCTCCGTCACGATCAGCAACGACTTCGCGCCCGGCGACCGGCTGAGCCTGGCGGACCCGGACCTGTGGTGGGACCTGCCCCGCGGCGTCGAGCCGGCCCCGCCTCCGCCCGGGTCGGACCTCGACGCGGTCGGGGGCACGCTCGCCGTGGGCGGCGCCGCGCGGGGCGGGCGCTTCGCCTGGGAGGGAATCGAGCGACCGCGGCGGCCGGACCTGTACGTCGTGCGGCTGAACGTGATGACGAGCGCGCCGAGGAGCTTCGTCGAGGGCTACTCGCTCGGCGGCCCGGCCGCGCACCCGGTCTGGGAGGTCTATGTCCCGGGCGACCGGACGTCGCTGACCCTGCCCGTGCTGCCCGCCGACGCGCCGAACCAGCCGGTGCTGCGAAACCCCGTGCCGAACGACGGCGAGGATCCGCGCCCCCCCCCACGTCTATGCCGCGGACACGCTGGAGTGGGAGCTGAACGCGTACGCGCTCGGCGAGGGCAAGCCGTTCGACTACGGCGACGGCTTCCTGCTGTCGGACGTGTCGTTCCACTGCCCGGGCGTCAGCCAGGACTCGTGGCTGTTCCGGGTTCCGTGACGTGTCGGGTGTGGCGCAGGACCCGATCAGAACTTGTCCACCCGCTTGTCGTAGCCGCAGAGCTCGACGTAGGCCACGCCGCCGATCTCGCCGTCCGGCGTGCGGGCACGGACCCGCGCCGCGCCCTCCCAGTAGTTGACGCCGATCGCGGGGCCGAGCACCTCCTGGGCGCGGGCCACGGGCGAGACGTCCAGCGTCCAGCCGCGGGCGGGGAGATCGATGCGCCATCCCAGGGGGTAGGGCGCGCCCGAATCGGGGCTGCGCCAGACGCCCTCGGTGCCGGTCGTGACGCGGAAGTCGCGGCCGAGGAGCAGCGTCGCGTGCGTGCCGTCCGCGGCGACGAGCGTGCCCTTGCTGCCGTCGAGCGCCGCGCCGTCCGTCCCGCGGAGCAGGTAGACCATCAGCTCCGTGCCGTCGAGCGGCGTCGCGCCCGCGCCCTTGTCGAGCTGGATCGAGAACCAGTCCCAGCCCGCGGTCCCGGGGGGCAGGGTGCCGGAGGCGTACTCGTGGTCGTGCCACGCCTGGCCCGTGACCCACCGCTCCGAGCCGTCCACCCGGAGCCTGCCGGCCACGGCGAGCCGCGTGAACGAGACGTAGTTGGACGTGATGCCGCCGGGGTCGCGCCGCATCAGGCCCCGATCGCCGTGGAGCACCGCGGGCTTCTCGGGCGTCAGGCGAAGGTCGATCGCGTAGCGGTCCATCGCGGCCACGAGGCGCACGCCGTCCTCGTCGCGGCCGGGGGGGGCGGCGGACGCGGACCAGTCGTAGGTCCAGACGTGGAGCCGGTCGGTCGCGGCGCCCACGTCCGACCGCGAGTTCTCCGCGCGGCGGTCCGCGACGACGTGCTCGCCGGTCCGCTTGTCCACGATCGCGAACTGCGCCACGGTGGCGTGGGACTTCAGGAACCACCAGACCGGCAGGTGGTCGTGCCAGACGCCCGGCGTGCGCAGGCGGAAGAAGACCAGCTCGAACCCGTACTCCCGCCCGTCGTCGGCCGCGAGGTGGCCGGTCCAGTACCACCACTCGGTCTTGAAGTCCGGGTGGGCCGCGTGGTCGCGCGGCAGGACGACCGGGTGGTCCTCGGGCCGGGCGTACTCGACGTCGTCCGTGGTCAGGAGCAGGCCCCGGGCCGCCCAGCCGTAGGCGAAGCCCGCGAGCGCGAGCCCGACCGCGACCGACGCGGTGATCGCAACGACGCGCAACAGCTTCCGCAAGGCGGCCCGCATCGCGGCGAACTGTAGCACGAACTCGTGCCCGGGCTTCCCCGCGGCTCGGCGGATCGAGGGCCTCGCCGTCGAGGTGTGGTAGCCTCCGTGCGGGGTGGGCGCCCCGGGCGCTTTGCGCGCTTCGCGGCAGCCCCTTCGCGACGGCCCTTCGCGGGAGGCCGAAGGCAGCATGGGAGAGCGGCTCCGGTACGACGTCCGCATCGCGGACCGGCGGCTCGACAACGACGCGCTCTGCTCGCTGTCGCTGCGGACGCCGATGGTCAGCGACATCCAGGTGGCCATCGATCGCTCGCCGGACTTCTTCGCGTTCTACGACCTGCACGGCACGTTCGCCGCGGACGTCACGCAGGGGCAGCGCGACTCGGGCGAGGCGCAGGCCATGGACACGTACACGGCCACGGTCGCGCTGCACGAGGGGCGCGTCGTGGGCGTGCTCGCCGCGGCGCACCGGCACGTGCTGTACGACGGCAGGCTGATCGACCTCGCGTGGCCCATGGACGCGCGCGTGGAGCCGGAGTACCAGCGCAAGGGGGTGCTCTCCGCCATCGCGGCGAACCTGCCCGGGCTCTACCCGGAGCTGCGGCTCGACTGCATCATGGGCGTGGTCCTGCGCGGCAACGTGAGGGCGCTCAACGCGTCGCGCGAGGCCGCGCCGGAGCACTTCGTCGGACGGCCCGCGGGCGCGTTCCACCTGGTGCAGTTCATGATGTACCGGCCGTACCGCGAGCGCCGGGGCCTCGTCGTCGAGACCGCGCGGCCCGAGGACCTCGACGAGGTCACGGACCTGCTCGCCCGGTTCCACGAAGGCCACAACTTCCAGCCCCGCATGGACCGCGCCTGGATGGACGAGCTGCTGCGGCGGACGCCGGACTACTCCGTGTCGGACCTGAGCCTGGTGCGCGAGGGCGGCCGCATCGTCGCCGCCGTCGGGTTGTGGGACCAGGGCGCGATCCGGCGGCTCATCATGCAGCGGAACCCGTGGAAGGTGCGCCTCGGACTGCTCGCGGCCGGGGCGATCCACCTGGTGCTCCCGAGCCCGCCCCCCCCGCGCGTCGGCGAGCCGCTCCGGAGCCTGTACCTGAAGCACGTCGCGTGCGCGCCCGGCCACGAGGGGACGCTTTGCGACCTGATGAGGGTCGTGCTGAACCGCGCGCGCCGCGGCCGCCGGCATCACTTCGTCTGGGGGGCGTTCTACCAGAGCAGCCCGCTGCTGCCGCTCTGGAAGGGGTTCTCGGCCACGCGGTCGTACAGCCAGGTGGTCTATGCGCCCTGGAACACCGGCTGGGACGCGACGCCCGAGCAGGTGGGGGCGCGCCCGATGTACCTCGATTTCTCCATGGTCTGACCGTCCGGAGGCGAATCGTGCGCGTCCTCGTCACCAGCGCCCGGAGCCCTCACGCCCTGGCCGCGATCCGCGAGTTCGGCCGCAGGGGGTGGGAGGTCAGCGCGGCGGACTGCACGCGCCTCGCGCCCGGGCTCCACAGCCGGTGGGTCGGCCGGCGCCTCGTGTGGCCGAGCGTGACCGAGCGGCCCGGCGAGTGGATCGACGCGTGCCTGCGCGAGCTTGGACGGGGAGACACCGACCTGCTGTTCCCGACGTTCGAGGAGACCTTCCTGGTCTCGCGCTTCCGCGACGCGCTGTCCCGGCACGCGGCCGTGCTGGTGGACGACTACGACAAGCTGCTGCGCGTCCACCACAAGGTCTCGCTGAACGCGGTCGCGCGGGACGCGGGCGTGGACGTGCCGGAGACGTGGCAGCCGGCGGACGAGGCCGACCTGGCGCGCATCCGCGACCGCCTCCCGTACCCGGTGGTGCTGAAGCTCCCGGACGCGAACAACAGCCGCGGGCTCGCGTTCTGCGACGACGCGGACGCGCTGGCGCGCGCGTGGCGGGACCGCGTCGCGGCGTTCGGGCCGGCGACCGACCGCAGCGGGGATCGCGCCGCCGCGCCCGGACCGGCAGCGGACCGCGCCGCCCCGTCCGGACCGGCCGGTGACGACCTCCGCCTGCCCGTGATCCAGCGCCGCGTCGACGGCGACGTCCTGTACGGCCTGTTCCTCGCGGACCGCGGCCGCACCGTGGGCGCGCTGCTCTACGAGCCCCTGCTGATGTTCCCGGACGGCGGCGGGACCGCGTTCCACCGTCGCAGCGTGCGCAACGCCGCGGTCGAGGAGGCGTCGGCGCGGCTGATCCGGGCGCTCGAGTGGCACGGGTTCCTCGGGCTCGACTTCATCGTGGAGCGGGGGACCGGGCGGGATCGGGGCGGCGGATCCGAGCCGGCCACCGGGCGCCCCCTGCTGATCGACGCGAACCCCCGGACCACCCCGGCGCTGCTGACCGGGCAGGCCGCGGGGGTGGACTTCGTCGGCATGGCGATCGACCTCGCCCGGGGAGGCCGGCCCGAGCCGCAGGTCGAGCCCGTGCCCGGCGTGCGGACCAAGCTCTGGTTCGTCCACTGGCTGTGGTTCTCGTTCCAGATCCTGCCCGGCCGGGGCTGGTGGCGGCGCGTCCGCGCGGCTTTCGCGAGCCTCCGGATCCGCGGCTTCGTCCCGGACGTGCACCGCCGCGACGACCCCAGGCCGAGCCTGTTCATGGCCCTGTTCGTGCCCTGGTTCCTGTTCGCGATCGACGCGCTGAAGGGCCCTCGGGGCGGCCCCCCGCGTGGCGGCCTCCCGCGTGGCGGCTTCATGTACGGCTGCAACTACGACCGCGCGACCGCCGACCGCGCGGGTCCTGGAGGCAGTGGGGGCGCCGGTCGTCCCGGCCCGTGACAGCCGCTTCTGCCGAATGCCGCCCCTACGGGTTTTCGTCCAGGACGCGGCGGAGCTGCTCGGCCAGCGGCGGGAGATCCTCGTTCGCGGTATCCCAAATCACCTGAAGGCTGACGCCGAAATACTCGTGGACCAGCACGTTGCGGATGCCGCGCATCAGGGCCCACGGAATTCCCGGATACCTGGTGATGACGTCGGGCGGAACTCGGGAAGCTGCCTCGCCAATCACCGACAGATTGCGGATCACGGCGTCCACCGTGCGGTCGTCGTTGCAGAAGCCCGCGAAGTCCATGCCTTCCACGTAGCGCCGGACCTTCTCGACGGCTGCCGTGATGTCGTCGATCCGGGTCCGCCAGTCATCACGGGACATGGACGAGTTCCTGCAGGATGGCGGCCCTCATGCGAGGCTTGATGGCGTCGCGCGTGACGAGGTCGACCGGCCTGCCGAGCAGGCGTTCGAGGGTCTCCTTCAAGCGAAGGAAGCGAAAGAGCCCGACGCGCTCGCCTGGCGCAAACGCGACGAGGATGTCCACGTCGCTGCCCGGTCCGGCCTCGCCGCGTGCCACCGAACCGAACAGGTCCAGGGACCTGATGCCGTAGGATGCCCACTCCGCCCGGTGAGCGATCAGGATACCGACGGCCTCGTCCCGGCGCATGGCGTCTACCAGGTCACCCACGGCTCAAGTCTAGTGGCTGTCGGGGGTTCCGGCAAGGTATCAGTCACGTATCGGCGTGACCTCCGCCGAATCGGAGGCGTGCCAGGGCTGCATCACGAAGATCACGCGCATGGGCGAGTCGTCCAGGACGCGCGCGGGCTTCGGGGCGTGCCGGCCGCGTCCCTGGGGGGCGGGCGGGAGCGGCCTGAGGAGGCGCGTCTCGGCCCGGTCGCGGTCCGCGACGATCGAGAACGTCGCGCGCGCGTGGCCCTCCAGCGCCAGGTCGACCGGAAGGTCCTCCTTGTCGTTCCGGCGGCGGCCCGCCCACGGGGTCCGGCCCACGATCTTCCCCGCGATGCGGACCATGGCGCCCTCGGGTACGGAGGCGATCCACAGGCCGATCGTCTCCGGCTCGAACGCGTGCCGCGGGACCGCGGCCATGGCGTCGGCCGGGGCGCCGGTCGGGACGCCGGTCGGGTCGCCGTGGGCGGGCGGCACGGGATCCACCCCCGGGGTCGCGGGCTGCACCTCGGGCGGGACGGGTTCGATCCCCTGCGGCGCGCACTCGACCGCAAAGGTCCCCGTCGGGCGCGGATCCGACTCGGCGTCATCGGGGGAGGCGGGAGGCGCAACGGTCCCGGCGGCAGCGGGCGGGTAGGGGGCGACGGGCGAAGCCGGGGCGGCGGCGAGCAGGGAGGGGGCAGGGCCGGACCCGGCGCCCCTGCCTTCACGCCCGAGCCGGTCCAGGAGCGTCGCACCGGCGAACCCGGAGACCAGGATCAGCGTCGCGAGCGCCGTCAGGCCGATCCACCTCGTCTTCGCAGGGGCCGGCCTCGGCCTTGCGGTCTCGGAGGGCTCCCCGAAGACGGCGGCCTCCCGGACCCTGGCTCGAAGGCCCGCGATCGCGAGACCGTTGGTCTCGGTCTCCACCGGGCTCGGGGCGGCCGTCGCCTGCGGCTGGGCCCCGTGCGCTCCGCCCGGCCCACCCGCGCCGCCCGCGCCGCCGGCGCCGCCCGATTCCGCTCCGTCCGTTCCCGCTCCTCCCCCCCCCGTCCGCCCGGACCTCGGCCTGCTCGATCGCGCGGCGGACCGCACGCAGCTCCTCCAGGAACGCGGTGCCGTCCGCGGGGCGCGACTCCCGGTCCTTCGCGAGGCAGCGCCAGACAAGCGACGTGACGCCGTCGGGCACGGGACCTCCACGGACAGGACGACGTCGTCGGCCTCTGCGACCCAGAGCCCGCCATCGTTCTGCTCGAGTGACCTAGCCGCCGGCGTCCCGTGCCGGGGAGCCTTCCTCCTCGCGGCCTGCCCCCTGCTTCCGGTGCTCCTGTCTCGCGCCATCGCCGCACCCATCACGGAGTCGCTGCGCCCGGCGACGTGGCCGTTCGCACGACGCGGAAGCCCCCTTGGCCCAGCCTCGCCCGCTCGAGTGCGCTGGACCTCCACGCCGAGCGACACCACTCCACGGGGCCGGGGGCAGCGCAGCCCCGGAAGATCCTGCTGAATCCGGCTTCCGGACCGAGCGGATCCGTCGCCGGCTCGGGCGCGTAGCCTTCGTGGTCGTCGAGGAAGTCCCACACCATCTCCTCGACGTTGCCGATCATGTCGTAGGCACCCCAGGTGTTCGGCAGCTTCTGCGCGACTGGGTGTGGCGTCCCCTTGTAGTTGCAGACCCACCAGGCGATGGGATCGAGGACGGGTTTCGCGATGTCGCAATCCCACGTCCCGTCGGGGTACTGCACCGTGCCGTTGTACGTGGCTGTGGTGGTCCCGGCGCGCGCGGCGTACTCCCACTCGGCCTCCGTGGGCAGGCGGTACCCCGGGCAGTCGAGACCCGCGAACTTGACGCCGGAGCACTCCATCGGCCAGGCGAACTCTGCGTCCTCCGTGCATCGTGCCTGCCCCGGCCAACTTGCCTGCCCGGGGAGCCTCCCGGGGCAGCCCAACTCGTCAATCCATCCCTCCAGCTCGTAGCAGGGCGCGAGGCCGTGCGTCTTCGAAAGGGCGTTGCAGAACGCGAACGCCTCCCACCAGTTGACGCACTGGAGCGGGTTGTCCTCGCCGAGCGGGCGCTTGGGCGGGTAGCCCGGATACGAGGGGTTCGTGCCCATCAGGGACTCCCATTCGGCCTGCCTTACCTCCGTCTGTTTCAGGCAGAACGGCCGGGTGATCGTCACGTGGTGAACCGGCCGCTCATCGGGGTAGGCCCACGGGTCGTCAGGCGGACTGCCCATGTCGAACTCGCCGGCCGGGATCATGACGAACCCCGACTCGCACCCGGTGACGCAATCGCCGTCCTCGCACTTCTCCCATCCCGCGCACGTGCCGCACGTCCCGCCGCAACCGTCCGCGCCGCACTTCGCGTCGTCGCACGCGGGCAGGCAGGCGTCGGGGGTCGCTTCCGGCGAATCGAGGGGCGCGTCGTCTCCCGTCTGGTCGGCAGGACCCTCGGGAGGGTCCGGAAGAACCACGACGTCGGGAGCATCTTCCGGCGCGTCCGGGCTCGGCTCGGTGAGGTCCGACTCGACCGCGACCTCAGCGACGTCCGGCGCGGCGTCGGACGACCGCGGAGGGCCGCCGTTCCCGCAGGAGCAGATCGCGGGGAGCACCAGGAGGAGCAGGCGACTGTTTTCCATCGGCGCACCTCCTCGTCGATCCGGACTCCTGCGTTGTAGCACCCGCACCTCCTACGGCCCGCAGGTCCGCTCGTGCGCGCCCACGTCCCAGTCGTGGCCGACCGGCCGCGTGGCCCCGTTCAGTGCCCGCCTTGCCTCCACGGGAAACGGAGGAGGCGGCGGCGTGGGCCACTTCTCGATCTTGAGTCCGCTGTCGATGAGGGATGAAGGGCACTGGGGTGCGTACTGCCCCCCTGGCGGCCCCAGGTTCGGGTTCGTCGGAAGGGGATTGCCGGGGGGGCCTAACTCGACCACCCAGTCGTTGTGGTGCAGCACGTTGTTGAAGAACGCGCACCACCACGCCACCGTCCTGGGGTCGCCTTTGGCCTGAAGCCTGGAATCGTAGTCGGCCCAGATGCCGTTGGGCCACATGGTGAAGGTGCAGTTGATGAAGTTCAGCTTGTACGTGTCGTGGTGCTTCGGCAGGATGAAGATGGCCGACCAGTACTGATTGAGGATCGCGCGCGCGCGAGCGCGCCGCGACCCGGGCGGGAAGCGCGTGAGCGCCAGAGAGAGAGAGAAATCAAGATGTTGCGGCCTCCAGCCCCATCGGCCACCAGAGGCGAACGCATCGCGACGGCCATCCTCCCGTCCCTCCGTTGGTCGCCAGATCCCCCCGAATTGTGCCCCGAAGCGGCAACCGTTTCGACCGTCCCTGAAGGCGGCAGGAACACGTCTGGTTTCGCTGCGTTCGCGAGTCGTCCCGCGCAGGCTCGTGGCGGGGGCGCTCTCGGGCACAGGCCCGGGGGTCAGCACGCTTCCCGGCACAGCCGGCGGACCTGTCCGACAAGGTAGAGGGGCACGGAGAGCAGGCGGAAGGGGATGTCCGGAGCGCCCGTGATCGAGGTCCGCGCGTCGAGCAGGGACGGCAGGTCGCCGTTGATGCGAACCCCGAACGAACGGCCCTTCTCCTTCAGGAACACGTGCAGGGACTTCAACGTCCCGGTGCGACCCGCCTTGACCTCGATCGGGATCACCTGGCTGCCATCCGCGATGACGTCCTGTTCGAAGTCGAATGGTCCAGACCGCGATCACATTCCTGGACCCCCGTCCTGCCTTGTCGAGATCCTCGGGCCGGCGGAGCGCGCGTGGCGGGCCGGTGCGACCCGGGAGCGGGGCTCACGCCCCCAGGAAGATCCGCCGGAGCCGCGCCTCCGCGAGCGAGCGCACCTCCGGCGCGATCGTCGTATCGCCGAGGCGGTTCCGCAGCGTGCCCGGGTCCGCCATCCGGTGGCGCGACACGGACTCGAGGAACATCAGGTCCTTCTCGCGGCCGGCGACAAGCTTGGCGATGCAGAGGTCGTGGACCTCGAGGCACCACCCGGTCGCGCCGCGCGTGTTCGCGTTGCAGACCGGGATCAGGCGCTCCTTCCAGCCGGCCGGCAGGGTCGCGGTGTTCTCGCCCACCCCCTGCGCGTAGTACCCGAAGGTATCGTGGAAAGGCGACGCCTCGCCGATCGACCCGTCGATCAGGTCCGCACGCTCGGGGTGGTTGCGCGGATAGACGTCCGCCTCCATCGAGACCCTGAGGTCCGCCGGTGCAACAGGGTACTGCCCGAGGACCGCCTGGCTTCCGATGACGACGATGTCGTCGTCGTCCGCGATCTGGGCGGACGCGCGGATGATGTGCTCGAGCTGCTGCCGCGTCATTTGCCTTCCCCCCCTGCGCCGTGCCCTTCCCCTACTCTCCCGCTTCGCGCCTCCTCGGCGACCCTCCGCCAGATCCCCCAGCGCTCGCGGGGGGGGACTACGGCCGTGAACGGCGTCGTCTGCCGAAGGGTGCGCGCGACCTCGGTGTCCCCGACGAGGAGCGCGCACAGTTCGTCGGTCGGCAGCGACAGTGCGCGCTTCCACTCGTCCGCATACCATGGAGAGAGGGTCCCGGCTGCCGCCAAGCCGGCCACGCGCAAGCGCGCGGCCTGCACCAGGCCCGGATCGCGGCGCAGCCGCTCCGCGATGGCGCGATGCAACTCGATACTCCGGCACTCGGCCAGCCGGTGGGCATCCACGGCGACCTCCCGGGGCGGCGTCTTGGCCGCCCTTCCCGAACTGATGATAGTGCAGGGCGGTCGGACCCGCCACGGGTCGGCGATCGCCGGTCGATTTGGCCCGGGCTCGACGCGGCTCGATTGACGACCCACGGCGCGGCACGGGATACTTGCTCGCCCGCTCCGCGGAGCGCCGGGGGGACGCGATGTCGGTGCTGATGATCAAGAGGGGCTTCAACCAGGGTGCGACGTTCCGGCTCGGGGTCCGCGTCACGACGATCGGCCGCGGCACCACGAACTGGATCCAGCTCGTGGACGACAAGGTGTCCCGGCGGCACGCCGTGGTCCGGTGGACCGGGACCGGCCACGAGGTCCAGGACCTCGACAGCGTCAACGGCCTGTGGGTGAACGGGGCGCGCGTCGCCCGCCACGACCTGCGCGTCGGGGACATGGTCACGGTGGGGAACACCACGCTGGAGGTCGTGCCCGACGCGGCGTGCCGCGAGGACAGCGCGATGGCGCGCAAGGTCGCGGACCCGACGATCGTCGGGGCACGGACCCAGATCTCGACCATGGAGGAGCTGATCGCCGCCGAGCCCGTCACGCGACCCTCGACGCCGGTGGACACGGAGGAGGCGTGGCGCCGGGCCGACGACCGGCAGGCGGCGTTCCTGGCGGACCTGGAGCGCCGGGTCGGCGCCGGACAGGGACTGCAGTCGTGCGCGGACGCGGCCGTGAAGGGCCTGCTGGAGCTGGCTGGTGCCGACCGCGCGGCCGTCTTCCGCGTGGCCGAGGGCAGGGTCACCCCTGTCGCCGCCGCGTACGGGGACCTTCCGGCCGAATCCGCCGGTGCGCGGCCGTACGCGCCCGCCCTGATCCAGGCGCTGCGCAGCCTGAACCCGGTCATCCTGAACCGGGTGCAGAGCGAGTCGACCGAGCAGACGCGGCTGGCGACCGTGGCGGTGGTGCCGATCCGCGTCGAGGGGGCGGCGCCCGGAGCGATCTACCTGGACTCGTTCGCGGACAACCCGGTCGCGTTCATCGAGGAGGACTTCGTGCTCCTGCACAAGGCGGCGGCCGTCGTGGCCGGCGCGTTCGCCCAGCCCGTGCAGGCGGCGCCTGCGCGCCAGCAGGACGCGGCGGAGTTCCTGAGGACCGCCGGGGCCGGGGCCGCCGACGGCGCCGGGACGCTCGCGCCGCTCCCGCCGGAGGTGTCCGCCCGGATCCGCAAGACGGGCAGTCTCTTCCAGGGGTTCGTCGTGATCCGGGCGCAGGGTGCCGAGGACTACGCGACCCTGTGGCGCGAGATCGGCTCCGGCGACGGCCCGCCTCCCCCGCACGGCTTCGTCCTGTTCCCGGAGCGCCAGATCGTGCTGCCCTGATCGGGCCCGACCCCGCCGACCGCGGCCGGCGTCAGGGGACTGCGCGGCCCCGCCGACGCGCGCCCAGCGCAAGCGCGGCCAGCAGCATCGCCGCGAGCACGCCCGCAAGGGCGGCCGCGCCGGACGTGGGCGCGAGGCCGCCGGACGCGGTGGACGCGCCGCACCCTCCGCCGCTCGACGGGTTGGGCCTGACCACGGTCGAGTCCTGGACCGCCAGCAGGTGCGGGTCGTCGCCGCCCTGGTCGGGGTCGTAGCTCACGTTCGCGGCCGGGGATCCGTCCTTCGCCTCGAGGAAGTAGGCGAAATTGCCCGCCTTCACGTCCTCGGCCGGGACCTCGACCGTCCAGGTCTGGCCGTCCTCGCCCACGCCGAGGGACGCCGTCGTCCACTCGCCCGCGCCCTCGGGCACGTAGTGGACCAGCACCTCGGCCACGCCGCTCCCC
>VGRB01000086.1 GCA_016875475.1 Deltaproteobacteria bacterium | reverse complement strand
CGCGCCGAGAAGGTCCGCTCCGTCGGCTTCGATTGGCCCGATCCGTCCGGCGCCGTCGCCAAGCTCGACGAGGAGGTCGCCGAGCTGAAGGCCGCCATCGCGTCCGGCGACAAGGCCCGCATCGGGTCCGAACTGGGCGACGTGCTCTTCACGGTCGCGAACCTCGCGCGCATCCACAAGATCGACCCGGAGGATTCGCTCCGCACCATGCTCGCCCGCTTCCGCCGCCGCTTCGAGTTCATCGAGGCGCGCCTCGCCGACAACGGGCTCGAGGTGCAGGGCCAGACGCTCGACACCCTCGACGCCCTCTGGGAGCTGGCCAAGCGCGAAGGCCTGTAGCGGTCGCCGCCGTTCCGCGCGCGCGCAAGTTGGCGGTCTCCGGCGCGCGGCCGTAGACTCGTCCCCGGATGGACGCCGACACCTCCGGCACCGCGACAAAAGGCACCCGCAAGGCGGGCCGCGCGATCCTCGGCTCGACCGTCGTCACCAGCGCGCTCACCGTCGTCTCCCGCGTGGTCGGCCTGGTCCGCGAGCAGGTCCGCGGCTACTACCTCGGCACCGGCATGGAGTCGGACGCGTTCGGCATCGCGTCGACCATCCCGAACATGCTCCGCCGCCTGTTCGCCGAAGGCGCCATGACCGCGGCCTTCGTCCCGGTCTTCACGTCGCTCAGGACCGATGGCGACCGCGAGCAGCTCTCGCGCTTCTTCTCGGGCTTCATGACGCTGTTCGTGCTCCTGATGGCCGGCGTCACGATGCTCGGCGTGCTCGCCGCCGAGCCCCTCGTCCGCCACGTCTTCGCCGGCCGCTTCGACGAGGTCCCCGGCAAGGTCGAGCTGACCGCCGGCCTCGCCCAGGTGATGTTCCCCTACCTCTTCCTGGTCTCCGTCGCGGCGATCGTGCAGGCGACGCTCAACAGCTTCCGCATCTTCGGCCCGTCCGCCTTCTCGCCCGTCCTGCTCTCGGTCGTGAACATCGGCGCGGTCGTGCTGTTCGCGGACCGCTTCGAGAACGCCGCGTGGGCGCTCGCGGTCGGCTTCCTCGCCGGCGGCGCGCTCCAGACCGCCTTCCAGATACCCTTCCTCCGCGGCAAGGGCATCCGCTTCCGCCCGACCCTCGCGGGCTTCCGCGATCCGGCGGTCCGCGCCGTCGCCCGCACCTTCCTGCCCGGGGTCTTCTCCGCGGGCATCTACCAGATCAACGTGACGGTCTCGCAGGTGATCGCGACCAGCCTCGACCCCGGCTCCGTCGCCTCCCTCCAGTACTCGCTCCGCATGCAGGAGCTGGTGCTCGGCGTCTTCGCCGTCTCGGTCGCGACCGTGGTCCTGCCCGCCATGTCCGAGCAGGCGCACGAGGGCCGCATCGGCGAACTGAAGGACACGCTCCGCTTCTCGGTCGGGCTGCTCGGGTTCGTGACCATCCCGGCGTCCGCGGGCCTGATGCTGCTCGCCACGCCGATCATCGAATTGCTCTTCCAGTACGGCCGCTTCGACGTCGAGTCCACGCGCATGACCGTGTTCGCGCTCCACTTCCACACCGCCGGCATCTTCTTCATCGCGATGCAGCGCAACGTGGTCCAGGTCTTCTACGCGCAGAAGGACACGAAGACCCCGACCGTGATCGCCGCCGTCGTGATGGTCGCGCACGTGGTCCTCTGCTACGCGCTCGCCGTTCCGCTCCGCCAGGGGGGGATCGCCGCCGCCGGGTCGATCGCCGCCGCGCTGAACGTGGCGCTCCTCTACGTCGTGCTGCGACGCCGCATCGGCGGGCTCGGCACGCGCGCCCTGTCGCTCTCGCTCGGCCGCACGCTCGCCGCGACCGCCGCCATGGCCGCCCTGGTCGGGGTCCCGGTCGCGCTGGGCGCCTTCGACGGCGTCGGCCGCTGGACGCTCGCCTGGCGCCTTCTCGGCACCATCGGAGCGGGCATCGCGGTCTTCGCCGTCGCGGCCCGGCTGCTCCGATCCGAGGAGCTGAACGAGTTCGCACGCCTCGTCCGGCGCCGGCTCAGGCGGACCGGGTCGCCCTGAGGCAGGTCGACGCGCAGCTGACGCGCCCCTGGATCTTCGCGCACGGATCCTTGTCCTCCCTCTGTCCTTCGCGGGGTTGCCGCCAGGGCGCTCCCGATCCTCTTCGCCATCGCCGTCGTGCTGCTCCCGCCCGCGACTCGTTCCGTGCTCGCGTCGCCTCCGCGGTATGATCCCGCCCGTGCCGACCGCCGCAACAGCCAGCGCCGTCCTCTTTTCGCCGGTCGGCCGGCGCCTCGCGCACTCGTCGCTCGGCTTCCACGCCGCCTACGCCGGGCTCGCGCCGTGCGAGCGCGCCACGCTCCCGGACGGCGCATCCCCCCCGCGCACCGTCGAGACCGGCCGGTCGCTCGGCGAGTTCGACTGCGTGTTCGCGAGCCTCGCCTGGGAGCCCGAGGTCCTCGCGCTCGCCGCCGCGTTCCGCGCGTCGGGCCTGACGCCGGGCCGCGCCGCGCGCAAGTCGAGCGAGCCCCTCGTGGTCGGCGGCGGCCCGGTGACGCTGTCCAACCCGTACCTGCTCGCCGCGGTCTGCGACGCCGTCTTCGTGGGCGAGGCGGACCTCGCGTTCCCCGCGCTGCGCGCCGCCCTGGACGGGGCCGCGAGCCGCGACGACGCGCTCGTCCGCCTCGCCGCCGTGCCGGGCACCCTGGTGCCCGCGGTCCACGGCCGGGACGCGGCCGCGCCCGCACCCGTCGTCGCGCCCGCCTCGTGCCTGCCCGCGCGAACGGTCCTCGCGGACGAGCCGAACCAGTTCGGCGACGCCTTCGTGGTCGAGGTCGGTCGCGGCTGCCCGCGCCGGTGCACGTTCTGCGTCGTCCGCGGAGGGGAGCGCCGCGCCTCGTTCGTGCCCGCCGACCGCGTCCTCGACGCCGTGCCCGGCCGCGCGCGCCGCGTCGGCCTGCTCGGGGCCGCGGTGTCCGATCACCCCCGGCTGGCCGCCGTCGTCGAGGCGCTCGTCGCGCGCGGGGCCGCCGTGACGCTCGGATCGGTCCGCGCGGACCGGGTGAATCCCGTCCTCCTGCGGGTGCTCGTCGCGGGGGGGCTCAGGACGCTCACGATCGGCGCGGACGGCGCGTCGGACGCGGTGCGCGCCGCGATCCGCAAGGACATCGCCGCCGCCGACCTCGAGCGGTGCGCCGCGCTCGCCCGGGAGCACGGGATCGGCCGCCTCAAGCTCTACGTGATGGTCGGCCTGCCGGACGAGACGGGCGCGGACCTCGACGAACTGGGCGCCCTGGTCCGGCGCCTGTCGTCACGCGTCCGCGTGTCCGTGTCCGTCTCGCCGTTCGTGCCGAAGCAGGGCACGCCGCTCGCATCCGCGCCGTTCGCGGGCGTGCGCGAGCTGAAGCGCCGGATCGCGGCGGTGCGGCGGGCGATCGGCTCCGCGGCCGTGGTCAAGGCGACGTCGCCGAGGGACGCCGGGCTGGAGTGGAGGCTGTCGCACGCGCGGGGGGGAGGAACGGGACTACCCGAGATCGATGCGCTGTAAGTCCTCGTCTTCCAGACCGAAGTAGTGCCCCACCTCGTGCAGCAGGGTGATCTCGATCTCGCGGACGAGGTCGGCCCTGGTGCGGCAGACCCGCTCGATGTTCTTCTGGTACAGGCAGATCCGCGGCGGCATCTGGGACCACGGGTCGGACGGCTGGCGCTCGGTCATGGTGAAGCCGTCGTAGGCGCCCATGATGAGCGGGCCCAGGCCCGACTCGGGCCGCTCGTCGGGACCCGGCAGGTCCTTCACATAGACGTCCACGTCCGTCATCCGGGCCTTGAACGCGGGGGGGAGCAGTCCGATCGCCTTCTTGACGGCCTGGTCGAAGGTGCGCCGCGTCGCGCGGATCGGGACGTGGTAGCCGTCGGGGTCGATCTGGGCCGCGGTCCGGTAGGCGTCCTCGGCGACGCGGTCCTTGCCCCCCAGCTCGGCCAGCACGGCCCGCACCCAGTGGGCCTGCGGGTTCGCGGAGTCGAGCCTCAGCGCCTTGTCCACGTCGTTGACCGCCTCCGGGAGCTGCCCCATCTCGGCCAGGCACTCGGCGCGCGCGGAGTACGCGTCCGACCACTCCGGGTCCAGCTCGATGGCGTGGTCGTACAGCTCCAGCGCGTATTCGAAATCGCCGACGGCCATGGCGGCGTCAGCCATCAGCGCCGGCACGTCCGCGGCGTCCGGGTACTCGTTCTCCAGGCGGTTCAGGATCAGCCACGCCTGATCCACCTCGTCCTGCGAGATCAGGGCCGAGGCCGTGTCGAGCATGGCCTGGAGGTCTTCCACGAACTCGGCCATCTACAGCGCCTCCGGTCCGCCTGCGGCGACCGCTGCGAGGACGGCGCCGGCGGCCTGGGCTTCGCCCTCGTCGCAGTAGAGCCTCAGCACGCGCTTCCAGCGGGTCTGGCGCGTGAACAGGTCGCTGTACTCGTGTACCGGCAGCACGGCGCGGCGGGGGCCGGGATGGCGCACGCGCACCACCAGTGCCGGGAACCCCGGACGGGCCGCGACGCCCTCCGGATAGAGCTTGGAGAACTCCACGGCCGCGTCCAGCCATTCGCGGTCGTGCGGCAGCGCGCGGTCGAGCGCGGGCCGGAGCCGGTCCAGGGCGCGCGCGTCGTCGTCCCACGCCTCGGCCACCAGCCGCAGCGGGTCGCGCGTCGTGATCCGGCGCGCCGAAGGGTCCGGGGACGCCCGCAGCGCCGCCAGCAGCCACTCGTCGTCGCAGCGCGCGAACGCCGCCTCGTCGACCGGACAGCGGAGCCCCGCGCCGTCGGGCCCCTCGATGAACCGGACCAGCATCCGGTGGTAGATGGCGGTCTTCGGGTGCGAATAGACCATCAGGAACATGTGGTAGCGGGACAGCAGGAAGTCCTCGAACGCGTGGACCGCGGTCGAGTCGATCGCCTGGCACGCGGCGGGGCCGGCGCGGTGAGCGCCCATGCGGGACAGCAGCCAGTCCTTCTCGAACCGGCCGTACGCGACGCCCGTGAAATACGAATCCCGCAGCAGGTAGTCCATGCGGTCCACGTCCAGCTCGCCGGCGATGAGCTGGCCGAGGAGAGGCAGGATCGTCGCCGACCCGAACGTGAACGGGTCGTCCCCGAGCGGCCGGCCGGCCAGGACCGCGGCCACGTGCCCGGGGCGCACGCCCGACCCGGCCATCTCGCGCGAGATCGTGTCGGCGAGGTCGCTTCGCAGCACGAGCGCGCGGGTCATCTCCTCGTGCGTGGCCGTGCGGTCGTCCGTCCCCTCGCCGATCGCGCGGACCGAGGGCAGGAGCCGCTCTCCGCCGTGCGACATCGGCGGGTGGCCGAGGTCGTGCAGCAGGGCCGCGAGCCGGACCGTGGCGCGGGCGCGGGCGAGGTCGGACGGAGGGACGAACGCCAGGTCGCGCGCGACCGCGTCGAACGCCAGGCCGGCGAGGTGCATCGTGCCGACCGAGTGCAGGAACCGCGTGTGCGTGGCGCCCGGGAAGGTGTCCTCCGCGAACCCGAGCTGGCGGATCCGCCGCAGGCGCTGGACGAGGGGGTGGTCGATGACCGCCTTCTCCGGCGGGCTGACCTCGATGGGGCCGTGGATCGGGTCGCGGATCTCCATGGCGACGCAAGTAGATACGATCGGGCGGGGGTTTGCAATCGCTACGGGGCAGGGGGCTTGTCGGCCGCCGCGGGCTTCTCGGCCGCCGCGGGCTTCTCGGCCGCGGGCTTCTCGGGGGCCGAGGGCGTCGTCGGCTCGGACGCCTTCGCGGTCGAGTCGCCGTTCGACGGCTTGGAGGGGTTGCCGGGCCCGCTCCCGTTCCCGCCCTTGCGCGCGTAGTCGGTCACGTACCAGCCGGAGTTTTTGAGCACGAAGGAACTGTGCGAGATCAGCCGGTGCGTGCCGCCCGAGCCGCACGCCGGGCACGCCGCCTTCGGCGGGTCGGAGATCCGCTGCTCGGTCTCGAACTCGTTCTCGCACGATTCGCAGAGGTACTCGTACGTGGGCATCGTCGTCCCCGGCACCGTTCCCGGGCGGGAAAATAGGTTTCGCGGGTCGCGCTGTCAAGCGGCGGAGGGGCCGCCGGGGCGTCGCGATCCGGCGAGCAGCCGCCGCGCGTTCCCCCCCAGGACCAGGGCCTCGGACGCGGCGTCGAGCCCGAGCGCGCGCGCGACGGCCAGGAAGGCCCCGGGATGATTCAGGTTGTGGTCGCTGCCGAACAGGACCTTCTCGGGCCCGACGAGGTCCAGCGCGCGTCGCACCAGCCAGTACTCGCGGATGCTCTCGGTGCCGAGGTGCGCGTTTGCGAGGCCCCGGTCGCGGACGGCCTGCGCCGCGCCGAGCACGAGCGCCGGCGAATCCCCCCCCATGTGGGACAGGATGAACGGCACTTCGGGGTGGCGGTCGGCGGCCTCCAGGGCCATCTCCCAGCCCGCGACCTCGCGCCAGCGGCCGCAGTGGACCACGACCGGGAGGCCCGCGCGTCCGGCGTGCGCAAGGAAGGGCTCGAAGGCCGGGTCCGTGATCGGCAGCCTGGCGAACGACGCGTGGACCTTCAGGGCGGCGACCTCGCCGGCGTTTCGCGCAAGGAAGGGCAGGGCGGCGGGGTCGGCCGGGTCGGCCCACGCGGCGAAGCGCAGCTCGAGCGGGCCCTGCCACGCACGCACCGCCGCCAGGACGCCTTCGTTGTCGCGCGCGTCCGTCGTCATGACGAGCGCTCCGGTCACGCCCGCCCCCGCCAGCACGCCCGCGGCGTCCGCGAGGTCGCTCTCGCGGCCCGCGAAGTCCGGCGTCAGCCACCGCCCGACGTGCACGTGGGCGTCGAACACGCGGAAGCCGTCGGTCACCCGCTCGAGCGCGGCAGTCATGCGCTCCCCTCGCGAAACCCGAATCACGTTAGCAGAAACCGGCGGGCTGCGCAGAGCTTGACGCCGGACGGGGGATCGGGCTATAGTCCACCCCGCAATCCTGCTTTGCGGAGCGATTCAAATGCATCGTGTATCGGGCGCGTTCCTGGTTCTGGCGTTCGCGATCTGGGCGTGCGGGGGCTCGGGCGGCGGCGGCGGCCTGAAGGGCGCGCTGAGCGGGTCGAAGCTCGCCGGGGCGGCCAAGGGGCTCAAGAAGGACTCGTCCGGCAAGGTCGGCGGGAAGGAGGGCACGAACTCGACGGCGGCGGTCGACGCGCCCGCGACGGGCGGCGGGACCGCGGCGCCGAACAACATCCAGGCCGGAGACAGCGGCGACGAGACGTTCAGCGGCGTCAGCTACGACATCGACGGGGATGGCGATGCCGACACCGTGGACGTCACCGTGGACGACGAGACGGGCGACACCTACTACTCGTTCGAGGAGACCGCGGACGTCGACGGCGACGGCGACGAGGAGACCGTGGACGTGCTGGTCGTGGACAACGGCGACGGCACGTACGACATCTACGTCGAGGTCCCGGGCGAGGGCACGGTCGTGTGCACCGGCGCGACCGAGTCCGACGCGGGCAACTGCCAGGCGTGCGACTCGGCGGGCCAGTGCCAGGACCTTGCAGGCGACGACCTGTACGGGGACTTCGAGGAGGAGCAGACCACCGAGCCGCCCCCGAACGGCAACGTCTGCGACCAGTGCGTCGAGCTGTGCGAGGCCAACTGCGAGGGCGAGGCCTGCGCGTACTGCGACGAGGGCTGCGCGGAGGCTTGCGGGCAGTGAACGCGGTCAGGCGTACAGCTTCGCCATCTCGGACAGCGGCTTCGCCTTGATCCTGTCCGCCCAGCCGGCCTGGCCGAACTGGACCATGCGCTCCGCGACGATCTGCTTCATCATGTCGCGCGCCGGACCGAGGTAGTCGCGCGGGTCGAACTTCTCGGGGGTCTCGGCGAAGACCTTCCGGATCGCCGCGGTCATGGCCATGCGGTTGTCGGTGTCGACGTTGATCTTCCGCACCCCGTGCCTGATGCCGCGCCGGATCTCCTCGACCGGCACGCCGTAGGTCTGCTTCATGCGACCGCCGTACCGGTTGATCAGGTCCTGGAGCGCCTGGGGCACCGACGACGACCCGTGCATGACCAGGTGCGTGTTCGGGAGCTTCCTGTGGATGCGCTCGATCTGCTCCATGGCCAGGACGTCGCCGGTCGGGCGCTCGGTGAACTTGTACGCGCCGTGGCTGGTGCCGATCGCGACCGCGAGCGCGTCCGCGCCCGTCAGGCGCACGAACTCCGCGGCCTGATCGGGGTCGGTCAGCATCTGCTCGCGCGACAGCCTGCCCTCGGCGCCGTGGCCGTCCTCCTTCTCGCCCGCGCCGGTGACGAGGTGCCCGAGCACCCCGAGCTCGCCCTCGACGCTGACCCCGCACGCGTGCGCCAGCGCCACGACCTGCCTCGTGACCTCGACGTTGTACTCGAACGTGCCCGGCGTCTTCGCGTCCTCGCGGAGCGAGCCGTCCATCATGACCGACGTGAACCCCTGGTCGATCGCCGACTTGCACGTTTCCGGCGAGTTCCCGTGGTCCTGGTGCAGGCAGACCGGTATCTGCGGGTACAGCTCGGTCGCCGCGATCATCAGGTGGTACAGGTACCGATCGTTCGTGTACTTCCGCGCGCCGCGGCTCGCCTGCACGATGACCGGCGAGTTCGTCTCCCTCGCGGCCTCCATGATGGCCTGGATCTGCTCCATGTTGTTCACGTTGAACGCCCCGACCCCGTAGCCGTTATCGGCCGCGTGGTCCAGGAGCTGGCGAAGCGACACCAAGGGCATGACTTCCTCCCGGCGGGGAACTCCCCGGATGGGGCGATTATCGAGCTTCGCACCGCGAAGGCAAGGCGCCCGGACGCAACCGCGCCCGGATGACGGGGTTTACCGTGTCTTGACGGCGTTTCCAGGCATTCCAGGGAATTTCCTGCAGGAAGCGTGCTATTCTGGCCGCTCGGGGGTTCGTGGGGTGGGGTGCCCCGCGAACGGACGCCCTCGCGGCGTCGAACCCGGGTCCGCGCGCCGCGGATCCGGGCGGAGGAGTAACGCGTGTCAGCGACGGCCGTGTCCGCGGTCGCCTTGCAGGTGCTCCTGCGCCTGTGGGACCCGTCCACCCTGTCCCCCGATGCCGAGATCGTCGCGGTTTCCCTGATCCGCGGTGTCAACCCGCACCTGGCGCTCGCGGTCGCGCACGCCGAGAGCGGCGGCCTGTCGGAGAAGGACGGCAGCCGGGACCGCGCGCTCTACCTCGGGAACTACGGGCGGTTCCAGATCAACTGCACCACGTGGAAGAAGGTGTTCGGCCTCAACGAGTGCCGCGAGCTCTGGGACCGCCACCTGAACATCCGGATCGGCATCGCCGTGCTCGCCTACGTCCAGGCGATGCACGGGTGGCGCGCCGGCCCGCCGTACTGGGTCGCCCACTACAACGAGGGCGTCCTCCTCCAGCCCGACGGTCCGGGGGAGCGGTACGCCCGCAAGGTCGTTGCGCGGATGCGCCGCATGGAGCGCCTGGCCGCGGCGGCCGCGGCCAACTGGCGCGGGTGGTAGGTCGCTCGCGACCACGGGGCCGGGGCGCCGCACCGCCGCCTGGACCTCGCGACTGCCGTTGCGACCGTGGAGGCGCGAGGGACCGGCGCGGCGGATCGTCTAGAGTCCGAGAGCACACCGGAACCCGACATGAGGCAGCCACTGGTCGGGGGAATGCCAGTCCCTGGCGGACGTGCGGACGAGCTTCCGGTAGCTGATCCATGATCCGCCGCGGACGGCCTTTACGGTGCCCGCGGCCGGGCCGGCGGGGTCTCGGCCCGCGCTCGCGTCGTAGTCGGCGTGCCAGTCGGCGGTCCACTCCGCCACGTTGCCGGCCATGTCGAGCGCGCCATACGGGCTCGCGCCGTCCGGGAAGCGGCCGACGGGCGCATCAAGCTCCCAGCCGTCCCGGACCCACAGGTCTCGCGCGAGCCCCTCGCCGACGTTGGCGCGCCAGGCGCCGAGGGTCTCGGGGAAGTCGTTCCCCCACGGCCACCTGCGGCCGTCGGTCCCGCGCGCCGCCTTCTCCCACTCGGCCTCGGTCGGGAGCCGCCCCCCGGTCCACGCGCAGTACGCGGAGGCCTGGGACCAGTCCACGCAGTTGGCTGGCCGGTCGGCGCGGTCCGCGTGGCCGTGGTTGCAGTCGCCGAGCGCCACGGCCTTCGCGCAGGCCCCGGCCGCAACGCAGCGGGCGTACGCGCCGGCCGTGACCTCGGTGCGGCCGATGGCGAATGCGGACACGCGGACGCGGCGCGGGGCGCCTTCGGCAGGCGCGCAGTCCGCGTCCACCGCAGCGTTGCAGCCCATCAGGAATTCGCCCGCGGCGACCGGGACCATGTCCTCGGGGACGGGCGCGCCCGGGGTGCGGGCAGGCTCGGGGGCCTGGCCGGGGGAGGGGCGGGCGCAGGCGAGGGCGAGGAGGAGGATCGGGGTCGGTCGCCTCATCGAGGCAGTATACCCGGAGCGCGCCGAGATCGGCGCCGGCGCCGGCCGCGGCACGGCCGCGGGCAGCCCGGTGCCCATGCCGGCCCGACGAGCGCCCCGGGTTTGACATCGGCGCCCCGGTGGTGTTCCATTCCGGCCACCTTCCGGCGCATTGGACCCGGAAGCTGCGTGGCCCACACGGAGCGCGAGCGCATGAACATCCGCGAGTTCAACGTGAAGCCGAGGATCCCGCCGGAGCTGGAGTCGCTCAAGGACCTCGCGATGAACCTCTGGTACTCGTGGAACTGGGAGGCGGTCCAGCTCTTCATCCGGCTGAACCCGGTGCTCTGGGAGGAGTCCAACCAGAACCCGGTCGAGATGCTCGGGCGCATCCCCGCCGAGGACCTCGAGGCGGCGGCGCGCGACGAGAGCTTCGTCGCGAACCTGAACCGCGTTCACGAGAACTTCCGGAAGTACCTCGCGGGGTCGGGCTGGTTCGGCGAGGAGCACCGCGATGCGAAGGGCTTCCAGGTGGCCTACTTCTCGTGCGAGTACGGGATCGACGAGGGCCTGCCGATCTACTCGGGAGGCCTCGGCGTGCTGTCCGGGGACCACCTGAAGTCGGCGTCGGACATCGGGCTGCCGCTGGTGGGCGTGGGCCTGCTGTACCAGAAGGGGTACTTCCGGCAGCGCCTGAACCTCGACGGGTGGCAGCAGGAGCTGTACCCGGACAACGACTGGTACAACATGCCGGTCCGCCAGGAGATCGGTCCGGAGGGCAGGCCCGTCGCGATCCACGTGGACATGGCCGGCGAGCGCGTGACCGCGCGCGTGTGGCGCGTGGCTGTCGGGCGGACGCCGCTGTACCTGCTCGACACGAACGTGGCCGAGAACTCCCCCCACATGCGCCAGGTCACCTCGACGCTGTACGGCGGCGACCGGGACATGCGCATCCGCCAGGAGATCCTGCTCGGGATCGGGGGGGTGCGGGCGCTGAAGGCCGTCGGCGCGAAGCCGACCGTGTTCCACATGAACGAGGGCCACTCGGCGTTCCTGGCGCTGGAACGCATCCGGGACCTGATGGCGACGCACCGGCTCACGTTCGCGGCGGCGCGGGAGTACGTCGGCGCGACGAGCGTGTTCACGACGCACACGCCGGTGCCGGCGGGGAACGAGGTGTTCGACCACGCGCTGGTCGAGCACTACCTGAAGCCCATGGCGGCGGAGCTCGGCCTGTCGAGCGCGGAGTTCCTGGCGCTCGGGCAGGCGGAGCCGGGGCGGTCGCCGCAGTTCGGCATGACCGTGCTCGCGCTGCGCACCGCGGCCTTCGCGAACGGGGTCAGCCGGCTCCACGCGGAGACGTCTCGCGCGATGTGGAGCGGCCTGTGGCCGTCCCTGCCGGCCTCCGAGGTGCCGATCACCGCGGTCACGAACGGCATCCACACGCGGACGTGGATCTCGCACGACATGCAGGACCTCCTGCTGCGCTACCTCGGGCCGAAGTTCGCGGAGCGGTCCTGGGACCACCGGCTCTGGGACCGGATCGAGCGCATCCCGGCGACCGAGCTGTGGCGGACGCACCAGCACCGGAAGGAGCGGCTGGTGTTCTTCGTGCGCCGGCGGCTGGCCGCCGCGCTCCGGCGGCAGGGCGCGGGGATGTCCTCGCTGCGCGCGGCCGACGAGGTGCTCGACCCGGCGGCGCTGACGATCGGGTTCTCGCGGCGGTTCGCGACGTACAAGCGCGCGGGCCTGCTGTTCATGCAGCCGGAGCGGCTCGTGAAGCTGCTGGCCAACCCGGAGCGGCCGGTCCAGATCATCTTCGCCGGCAAGGCGCACCCGCAGGACCTCCCGGCGAAGGAGCTGATCAAGTCCGTCGTCCACTTCGCCGCGGACCCGCGCGTCCGGCAGCGCCTGGTGTTCGTGGAGGACTACGACATCAACGTGGCGCGCTACCTCGTGCAGGGCGTCGACGTGTGGCTGAACACGCCCCGCCGCCCGCTGGAGGCGTCGGGCACGAGCGGCATGAAGGCGGCCGCGAACGGCGCGCTGAACCTCTCGGTGCTCGACGGCTGGTGGTGCGAGGGCTGGGAGCTGGACACCGGCTGGGCCATCGGCGACGGCGAAACCTACCGCGACGTGGAGGAGCAGGACCGCATCGAGTGCGAGGCCCTGTTCGGGCTGCTCGAGCGCGAGGTCGTGCCGCTGTACTACGACCGCGACCGGGGCGGCATGCCGCGCGAGTGGCTCGGGATGATGAAGTCCGGGATGCGCAAGCTCGCGGCGCGGTTCAACACGCACCGCATGCTCCAGGAGTACACGCTCCAGTCCTACCTCCCCGCGCACCGGGCGGGCGAGGCGCTGGCCCGGGAGGGACTGGCCGAGGCGAAGGCGCTCGCGGAGTGGCGGCGCCGGGTCGGGGACGCGTGGCCGCAGGTGTCCGTGCGCCTGGAGGGCTGGCGCGAGGCCGAGGTGCAGGTCGGGTCGCCGCTGGAGCTGAAGGTGCGCGCGCGGCTCGGCAGCCTGTCCCCGTCGGACGTCGCGGTCGAGGTCTGGTACGGGCCGCTCGACCCCGGGGGCGTGATCCGCGACGGACGGGTCGCGTGCGCCGAGCACGTCCGCGCGTCCCACGGCGAGCACCTGTTCCGCGTGTCCGTCCCGTGCGAGCGGAGCGGCCGCCACGGCTTCGCCGCGCGCGTGCTGCCGCGCCATCCCTCGCTGGTGAGCCCCCTCAACCCCTTGATGATCACGTGGGAATAGTCGGAAGCCCTTCCGGTTTCGGGTCGCGGGATCCGGGGATTCAGGTCATGGTCACGCAATCCGGGCCGAGCAGCGCCTCGACCTCCTGGAGCGTGCGGTCGGACGGATCGACGCACCACGCGGACGCGGTCCGCCAGTGCAGGTCCCCGACGCCGGGCAGCCGCAGCAGCAGCGTCAGGGGACACGGACCGCGATGGCGGAGCACGAGGTCGCGCAGTTCGTCCACCGTGGACTCCCGCACCTTCGCCAGGTCGAGGGTCACGACCATCGCCTTGAACATGGACTTCCTCGCGACCTCTATCCGCTGGATGGACGAGACGTGGACGCGCACGACGTCGTCGTTGTCGCCCTCGACGCGCACGACGCCGCGCACGATCAGGGGGTCGTCGCTCGACGACACCGCGGCCCACTGATCGTAGGTCTTGATGCCGACGAAGCACTCGACGACGCCGGCCGCGTCCTCGAGCGTGACGTACGCGAATTTCTGCTGCGTCGCCTTGGACACCTTCTCGGACCGGTTGATCACGATCCCGGCGATGGTGACGTCGGACCCGGAGTCCAGGCCCGAGATCGCCGCGATCGGCACGACCCTGGCGCGCTCCAGCTCGCCGCGGTAGGGGTCGAGGGGGTGGCCCGACAGGTAGTAGCCGATCGTCTCCTTCTCGAGCGCGAGCCGCTGGCGGATCGGCCACTCGGGGACCGGGTTCGGGCCGAGCATCACGGTCCCGGCCACGCTTGCGCCGGGCATGTCGAACAGGCTCCCCTGCCTGGAGTCCTTCTCGGCGCGGCGCGACGCCGCGACCTCCATCATGCGGTCCAGCCCCTCCATCATGGCCGCGCGCGTGTGCCTGAACCGGTCCATCGCGCCGCACTTGATCAGGGCCTCGACCACGCGCCGGTTGATGCGGCGGTCCACGCGCGCGAGGAAGTCGACCATGTTGTCGAAGGGGCCGTCGCGACGCGCCTCGCGGATCGCGTCGATGGCCGCGCTGCCGATGCCCTTGACCGCGGTCAGGCCGAACCGGATGGCGCCCTTCTTCGTGCCGTCGGCCGCGGTCACGTCCTCGACCGTGAAGTCGGCCTCGGACCGCTCCACGTCGGGGGGCAGCACGGGGATGCCCTTCTCGCGAGCCTCCTGCATCAGGCCCATCACCTTGCCCTGGTCGCCCTTCTCGGCGGTCAGGACGGCGCACAGGAACTCGGTCGGGAAGTGCGCCTTCAGGTAGGCCATGCGGTAGCCGACGACCGCGTATGCCGCGCTGTGGCTCTTGTTGAAGCCGTAGCCGGCGAACTTCTCCATCAGGTCGAACTGCTGGTTCGCCACGGCCGCGGAGATGCCGTTCTTCCCGCAGCCCTTGACGAACGGCTCGCGCAGCTTCGCAAGCTCGGCCGGGTTCTTCTTGCCCATCGCCCGCCTCAGGAGGTCGGCGCCGCCGAGCGAGAAGCTCGCCAGCACGGACGCCATCAGCATCACCTGCTCCTGGTACAGGATGGTGCCGTAGGTATCCCTGAGCACGGGCTCGAGCTGGGGCAACGGGTAGCTGGCCTTGCGCGGGTCGTGCTTGCGCTCGATGAAGTCGTCGACCATGCCGGCGCCGATGGGCCCGGGGCGGAAGAGCGCGATGGCCGCCGTGATGTCCTCGATGCTGTCCGGCTTGATGCGGCGTACGAGGTCGGTGATGCCGCGCGTTTCCATCTGGAACACGCCGGCGTTGTCGCCAGCCGAGATGCGCTCGAACACGAGCGGGTCGTCGTCGGGCACGTCCTCCACGCGGAAGGCCGGGTCGGTGCGGGCGTGGATGATGTCCACCGCGTTCTGGATCACGGTCAGCGCGGTCAGCCCGAGGAAGTCGAACTTGATCAGCCCGACCGCGTCGAGGTCCTTCATGTTGAACTGCGTGACCACGGACGCGTCGTCGGCCACGTAGAGCGGCGCGTACTCCGCGATCGGGCGGTCCGCGATGACCACGCCCGCGGCGTGCTTGCCGGCCTGGCGGTTCAGGCCCTCGAGCTTCTTCGCGACCTCCCACAGCTCCGCGACATAGGGGTCGTCCTTCAGGAGCCTGGCCAGCTCCGGGACCGTCTCGGCGGCCTTGGCGAGCGTCATGTCCACGCCCGGATGTGCCGGGATCAGCTTGGCGATCACGTCGCCCTGCTGGAACGTACCCCCCATGACGCGATTGACGTCGCGCACGACGGCGCGCGCCTTCATCGCGTTGTACGTGATGATCTGGCCGACGTGGTCGCGGCCGTACTTCTCGGTGACGTACTGGATGACCTTCTCGCGGCGCGCCTCGCAGAAGTCCACGTCGAAGTCGGGGGGGGAGACGCGCTCCGGGTTCAGGAAGCGCTCGAACAGCAGGTTGTAGCGCATCGGGTCGATGTCGGTGACGCCGATGGCGAACGCGACGAGCGAGCCCGCGCCGGATCCGCGGCCCGGGCCGACCGGCACCTCGTGCTCCTTGGCCCAGTTGATGAAGTCGCAGACGATCAGGTAGTACGCGTCGAACCCGAGCGAGCAGATGACGCCGAGTTCGCGCTCCAGGCGGTCGCGGTACGGCTGCTCGTCCGGGGTCCGCCCGAGGCGCCGCATGGCGTCCAGTCGCGCGTCGAGCCCGCGGGCGGACAGGTGC